>JAFPNP010000091.1 GCA_017411125.1 Kiritimatiellia bacterium | reverse complement strand
GTACTTTGGACACGACGGCGCGTACTTCCCCGAATGCATGCAGCCGTGGGGCGATCATTTCATGGGCAGCTACGGCCCCGAATGCGAATGGAAGTTCCGCAAGGACAAGCACCAGTTCCATCCCTGCCACAAGTACGCCTGGGTCGGCCAGCTGGAACTCTCGCTCATGGCCATCATGCGCTGGCAGCATACGCGCGACGATGGATGGTTCAAGAAGAACGCGCTGCCCTCCATCCGCGAGTACGTACGCTATTTCGACGGACACTTCAAGCTTGACGCGGCGGGCCGCTATCACATGTACCCCGCGCAGGCCGTCGAGACGTGGCAGGACTGCACGAACCCGATGACCGAGGTCTCCGGCCTCCTGCGCGTCACCGATCTCATGCTTGCCCTGCCGGACAGGATTCTTTCCGCCGAAGACCGGGCCTTCTTCGCGAAGGTACGCGCGCGCGTGCCAGACCTGCCAACGCGGAAACTCAAGGACGGGCGCGTGGTGTTCGCGCCGGCGGAGCGGTTCGCTCGCCACGGGAACGTCGAGACGCCGGAACTTTACTGCGTCTTCCCGTTCCGCCTCTGTTCGTTCGAGAAGCCGAACGCGGAAATCGGGCGGCGCACCTATACCGACGGACGTTTCCACAAACTGTATTTCGGCTGGGCGCAGGACGAGGTGAATGCGGCGTATCTGGGAATGACGGAGGAGGCGCGGGAGCATATCGTGGATCGCGTGTTCAAGAACACGCCCACGCTCGGCAGGACGATCGGATGCAACGAGGAGAACATCGCCGAGCGCGCGTACAGGCAGTCCGAATACCGCTGGCCGGCGTACTGGGGGCCGAACTACAACTGGCGTCCCGACCAGGACGAGGGCGGAATATTCCAGAGCACGATACAGTCGATGCTCATGCAGTACGAGGGCGACAGGATATTCCTTCTGCCTGCGTGGCCGAAGGAGTGGAACTGCGACTTCAGACTCCACGCGCCGCGCAACACCATTGTCGAGGGGCGCGTGGAGGACGGAGTGCTGAAGCACCTCGCGGTCAAGCCCGAATCCCGCCGCGCCGACGTGACCGTGTGCGCCGGCAGGTAGGGCGTTTCATCTTTCCAGTTCAACGCGGAGCGACGCGATCTTCCGGGCGGTGTTTGCCACGGACGGGTCTTCCGGCGGATTGGCTTTCACCAGAGCATCGCTGGCGGTTGCGTGCAGCCAGACGGCGGAACAGGCGGCGGCAAATGCCGTTTCCGGATCCGTGGGCGGATTGGCTTTCACGAGTCTCGCCCAGCGGGCGGAAAGCACTCCGGCAAGCAAATCTCCCATGCCGCCCAATGCCATAAACGGATTCCCGGCATGGCATTCGAACACTTTCGTATCGCCGGGTGCGGCGACGAGGGTGTGATGTCCCTTGAGAACGGCGACGGCGTGGTAGGCGTCCGCAATGCAGCGCACGGCGTCCGGGCGAGCGGCTTGGATTTCCGCCGCCGTACAGCCCAGAAGACGGGCGGCCTCGCCCGCATGGGGCGTCAGCACGACAGTCCGCGTGGCGTGAGAGGACACATGTTTTCCCGCCGACCGCCATTTGGCAAGAAGCGTGAGGGCGTCCGCGTCAAGCACGATGCGTTCGGCATCGCCTGACAGGATACGGTTCAGCAACGTCTCGGCGGATTTCGTGGTGCCCAGGCCCATGCCTGCCGCCGTGACGTCCGCTTGCGGCGGCGCGTCGCCCGGGCCGAGTTCCGAAAACGTCGCCTCCGGGACGAGCGCGGCGGCGGCGATGCGCGACTCGGCTGACGCGACGAGCCTGACGAGACCGGCACCCCCGGCACGGGCGCCCAGCGCCGCCATTACAGGCGCATTCGCATATTGCGCGCAACCGCCTATTATCGCAACTACGCCGGCGGCGTACTTGTGCAAATCCGGCGGCCGCCTTTGAAAGGCGGCCGCCAGAGCGTCCGGAACGATTGCGTTCATGCTTGCACCGTCGTGCCGTGTTTTTGCGGCGTCAGCCGATCATTCCGCCGTTGACGGAGATGATCTGGCCTGTGATGTATTCGGCTTCGGGCGAGACCAGGAAGGCTACGCATTTCGCGATGTCGGACGCAGTGCCGAATCTGCGAAGGGGGATGGTGTCCATATACGCCTTCTTGACGTCGTCCGAGAGCACGTCCGTCATTTTGGACTGGATGAATCCCGGCGCGACCGCGTTGCAGCGTATGTTGCGGCTGCCAAGTTCTTTCGCCGTGGTTTTTGTCAGGGCGATCACGCCGCCTTTCGACGCGGTGTAGTTTGCCTGGCCGGCGTTGCCCATTATGCCGACGACGGAAGCGAGATTCACGATTGAGCCGCCTTCCTGGACGCCGTCGGCGGACTTGTTCTTCATCATCGGGCGCGCGACGGCGCGCGTGAAGAGGAACGTACCCTTGAGGTTGACGTCGAGCACGGCGTCCCAGTCTTCGTCGCTCATGCGCATGAGAAGGCCGTCCTTGGTGATGCCGGCGTTGTTCACCATGATGTCGATGCGCCCGAACTTGTCCAGCACGGACTTGACGCAGGCGTTCACGTCTTCGCTCACGGCCACGTTGCAGCCGATTGCGACGGCTTCGGATCCGGCGGCCTCAACGAGAGCGCACGTTTCGGCGCACCATTCGGCCTTTAGGTCGACGACGGCGACCTTTGCGCCGCGCTCCGCAAGCGTTTTTGCAATCTGCTGCCCTATGCCGCGCCCTGCGCCGGTGACTACTGCGATCTTGCCATCAAGATTTCCCATTTCGGATTCCTTTCTGTTTGATATTCCTTGGGTCGTCAGACCGCAGTATAGCAAATAAGCCTCACCGGCGCAACAGGCGCGAGCGGCGACGGTCAGCCGATCGCGATCTTGCGGGGCTGCGTTTCCGGCTTCTTCTGCACGGTCACCGTGAGGATGCCGTTCTCCAGCGAAGCCGCGAGCGTGGACGCGTCCGCCATTTCAGGAAGGTCGAGCGATGCGGCGTAGTTTTCGCGGACGAACTCGACCTCGACTTCGCGGAATCCGGCGGGGTTCTGCCACGTGGCGTGCGTCTTCAGCGTAAGGGTGCGTCCTTCGACGTGGAGGTCTACGTCTTTCTTGCCTATGCCCGGCAAGGTGAAGGCGAAGGTGTAGCTTGCGGGCTGTTCGTCGAGCGAGACGGCGGGCATTACGTATTTTTCAGTATTGGCGTTCATTTCGATTCTCCTTTCTTTTCATTGGGGTCAGCCGGCGATTGCGATCCTGTGGATGCCTGCGGTTTCGGCCTTGGGCAGTTCTATGCGGAGGATGCCGTCGGTGAACTTTGCGTTCGCTTTGTCGGCGTTGACGCGGAACGGAAGTTCGATGCGGCGCGACCATGCCGGCGCGGGCTGGGTCGTTGCGTCTTTCTCGCCGTCCGCTGCGGGGGCGGGCTTGTCGGCGACTACGACCGCCTGCGCTTCAAGGGTGAGGTCCACGTCCTTTGCCGTCTTTCCGGGCAGCTCCATGTCGATCAAAACGGCGTTGTCGTCCAGAAACACGTTCACGGGCGGGAATCTTCCTGCCGCGCGTGCGCGCATCGTCCGCGTGACGCGGTTGTTCTCGTCGAACAGCGCGTCCAGCAGCTTCCAGGGATTCATGTCTATCAGTGTGTTCATGTTTTTGTCCTTTCTGTTTTTGCAACACCTTGAATGTAGCAAAGCCCGTGCCAAACGGCATGGGCCTTGTTTCGGAACGAAAAGTGCGCCATCGTGTCACACTTTGGTGTGCGCATGGCGCATCATGTCACTGACGGCGTTCAAGCAGATCGATCCAGTCGTAGTGGCGGTATGCACCGTGCACGACGTCCGCAAAGCGCGTGTAGAGGTTTTCGTCGTCGATCATCTGCTTCCACGACCATGTGGGTTTGATAAGCTTCACGTCCGCGATGCGTCCTTCTCCGACGAAGCGGGCGTGCGCTGCCGGGATGGCGGCGCGTCCGCGGGCTTCGATGTCGAAAGCGCCGGAGTATCCGAGGATTTCCCTTGCGGCATCTGCTGCGGAAAGGATGTCTTCCGTACGGTGCGCCACCATGTTCTCGCCCAGATGGTAGTACTTCATCGTGACCATTTCGTCCATCGTCGGGATGCCGTAGTATTTTGTGGCGGACGCGCCACCCTCGCCACGGTGCGTTCGGAAGAAGCGTCCGGTGAGTCCCCAGCCGCGGGCTTCGAGTATCACGGCGGCACGGCCTTCGCGAAGAATTTCTTCCACGCGGGGAGCGTGCGCGACGGAATCGAGGTCTTCCGAGACGATCATTACGGGCCGGAGGCCGTCTTTCGGGATGGAGGGACGGAACACGAACATCTGGAGCGCGATGCCGTCGTCCGTCAGGAGCGATACGGTGGACGATTTGCCGTTGGCCAGTTCCTGGTCGAGTCTATCGTATGGCTTCGCGTGGAAGCCGGTCTTGCGGATGCCTGTGGCGGCGCGCACGATATCGGGCGTGATTGGCTTGCGTTCGCCTTCCAGTCTGCGGGCCTCGTCGCGGATGATGTCGTACACGGTGCGCTCGCCCGGAAGATTAAGCACGGAGCCATTGGGCGTCACGAGGTTCTTCGGTTCGCGGGCTAGGCCGACGTCGACCTTCGGGTCGTTCAGGCTGAAGCCGAGGTTGTATTTCTGGAACGCGATGCAGTCGTAGCCTTTCCATGCGTCCTCTCCCTTCAGGTACTTGCGGAACCAGAGAAACTCCGCCTGCTTGGAGCTTTCCGGCCAGAGGTGCGGGCCGGAGGAGTCTATCAGCTGGAAACAGTCGCCGCGTCCGAGAGCCTTGTACGCCCTTGCGGCGCAGTCCGCGGTTTCAAACGCGCCGATGAACGGGAAGAAGTCGGCGTGCGTGGCGAGGTGCAGCGCGGCGCAGCGGTCGGCGGCGAGCATGAAGAGCGCGAGATGGTTCATCCCGTACTTGAGCTGGCCGTAGAACTGCTGCTCGGCGTCGCAGGCGCCGACGTCCCAGTTCGTGCAGCGTATGGAGGCGATGAATCCCGACGGCGCTGCGGCGGCGATGCGCTTGTCCATCGCCATGACGTAGCTCGATTCCGTTCCGCCGCCGGAGTGTCCGGTCACGGCGATGCGTTTCGCGTCCACGTCCGGGCGGGCGCACACCGCGTCTATGGCGCGTATGCCGTCCCATAGGCGGAACTGCGCGGTGTTCCAGCCGACGAGCGCGGCGCGGTGGCCGGTGCGGTTATGCCCGTTACATACCATCGGTTTGCGCACCTTCGGGTTCTGCGGGCGCTCCCCTTGGTCGATCGGGTCGTACACCATCACTATGAAACCGTTTTTCGCGCCGATCACGCCTGGCCGCTGGTAGTCGGCTGCCATTTTGCCATCGTAGGTGTGGCCGCAGGGCACGAGCACGGCGGGGTAGGGAGCCTTGAAGCGAGGGTCTTCCGGCACAAACACCGTGGCCGGGACGTGGTGGCCGGGACGCGACTGGAAAAGCGTTTTCTCGATGCGGTAGCCATCGCGCTTGACGACGCCAGTCACCTTTACGTCTAGGTCGCAGCGCTGCGGGAAACCGCCGATGGAATCGAGCCACGCCTTGCGCACCTGTTCCTGGCGCATTTTGAACGCGGCCGGGTCCTTGGCCGCTGCAACCCATTCAGAATCGATCGCGCGGTCTGCAGCGATGATGCCGTTC
>JAFPNP010000090.1 GCA_017411125.1 Kiritimatiellia bacterium | reverse complement strand
GAGCCGCCCTGCATTGAACGCATCATGCCGTTGACGTAGTCGCCGGACGAGCCGCCGCCCATTCCGTTCTGGCCTGTCATGTTGTTCTGGTCTGTTGCCATTTTTCGTTTCCTTTCGTTTGGCTCTCCTCCGCGAGAGGGGCGAGCCCGTTTTGAGTTAGCCCCTCTCGCGGCGGGGAGAGCGTCATGCCGCGTCGGGCAGGTTGAACCTCGCTTTGTCGATTGCGGAGTTGTGGGCGATCTCATCGGCGGTCAGGGCGCGGTTATACAAACGGACGCTATAGAAAGTCTTCGCGGCAGAAGAAAATGAAGAGTTGCGACCTATATTTCCTATACAGACTGGATTTGGAATTAAAGATGTCAATGAACCATAAGATGCTGTAGTTCCATTATTGTTTATGTATACAACTGGAGACGTCCCGCCAACAACGGAAATTGAAAATCTATCATTTGACGCAAAGAATGGATTTATCGCTTCCAAGTAGCCTGTCGCCATTATGTTGACGGTCGAGATATTGTAATTGGCGTTTCCATAAATCCAAATACCTCTATCGTTCGTATTCCCCAAGCCGAAGATTCCGTTGTTAGCCCCTCTTTCTCCAGACAAGATAATCTCGCAAGCGAAATTCTTGTTGTTTACAGCAGCAACAAATTGAGGAATATCAGCATATAACCACTTCGAGGAAGGGGCGGTAAACGAATCATTGCCAATTATAATTCCGCCTGCACTAGAAAGGCTTACTCCGCCTATAAGGTCTATGGGAAGGCTGTCACTATGCACCCCCCACCCCGCGTTCTCAATGCCGTCCCACATGGCAATCAAACCGTCCTGCACGTAGTCGCGCGCGGTGAAGCCGCTCTCGACGAGCATCGCGTTTCGTGCCGCTATCAGCATCAGTAGCCCTCCTTTACGCACTGCGCGAGCAACGCCTCCACCTGCCCGTCCGTCCAGCCGACGACGGGCTTCAGCGCGGCGAGCCCCTGCGCGAAATACTCGTTGTCCTCCGCAAATTCCTGCGCGGCGAGGTATAGGTCGTAAAGCCCCGCCTCTTCGATCCACGCCTTGACTTGCTGCCACACGCCAGCATTCGTCAGCGCGGCGACGACCTTCAGCTTAGAGAACACACGCGGCGGCGCGGGCGGGTCGGGGACGAGGATGTACACCCACTTGTAGCAATCGCCGTCAAGCACGATTGTGCCGCTTCGTTCATAGTGCTGGCCCTGCGGCGGGTCGGGTGGCGGATTGCCGGCGAGCGGCATATAGCCCATGAGCTTGAAGTCCTTGGCTTTCGGGCGAACGACCGTGCGCTTCTCCACCCAGTCGCGGGTCTTGCGTTCCGTCTCTCCCGTCGGCTCGCCCGTCTCTGGGTCGAGGATTGGTTCGTCCCACTCGTCGTGGCGCTGGATTTCCACGCCGAGCGGCATGGGGCCGTAGAGCGGCGTGCCGTCTGCGGCGGGCTTTGCGAAGTTGCGGTTGTAGATTGTCATGGTGTTCCTCCTTGCGGTGTAAGGGTTGGATATGCGCCGATCTTGCCGAAGCGCGACGCGCCGTAGCGGTTGAGCGAGAGTATCGGCACGGCCTTGTCGGGTCCGAGGACGAACGCGCCGCCCGTGCCGGAGTTCCCGAAGAGCCTGCGCGTCACGCGGTCGTACATATAGCCGACGGTGCCCACGCGCACGGGGATGAAGTCGCGGACGAGGACGTTGTTCAGATAAAGTTTACATGACCCAATCTTGCAGGCTTGTAAAGTCACAGTTCCTGCCGCACTGATTGAAGAACCATAACTTACGCACCCGAACAACAGAAATTGCGAATGCAACCCCCAGCTATTTCCGAGCGTGTAGGGCACACCGTCTATTGTCACATTAATTCCGCGAACTGTCACGTACAGGAGGTCGCGTTTTAAGTTGCCGGAGTACACTGGGTTGGTGTTGTTATTATTAGTGACAACCAACCCTCTGTTATTCGTGTTTGTCCATTTTATAGTGTTTGCCCTCGAACCACCATTCCAATTCCCTACTGCTCCGTAATCATTATTGTTCGCTGGCAGAACTAGTCCCTCGAATCCGTTGATGTACTCGTTTAGTAGTATATACTGCGTCCCCGTGGATTCAAGATATTCCACCTCCGCGTCGTATGGAAGTCCGCGTATCATGCCTGCGCACCTCCGTTTTCGACGACCTGCTTGACGAGCTTCCAGGTCGGAAGGTTGTTCACCTTGAACGCCGTCTGCGTGAAGTAGAGTTCCGCCATTTCGCCCGCCGCGAAGGTGAGCATCTGCGAGAGCGACTGGCCCGACGGCACGACGATGGAGAACGCCGTGTCAAGCCCCGTCAGCGTCGCCGTGGCCGCAACCGTGTTGGCGGAGTTGTCGATGTCGAGGATGAAGTCGCCCACCTTGCCGTTCGGCGCGGTCGGGAGCGAAAACGCCTGCGTGTCGGGGTCCTCTATCCAGTTCGCAGCCCCCGTCCACGCTCCAGCGGTCTCTACCGCAGTTGTGCATTTGTAGATTGCGCCGTTGTAGGTGACGCGGTCGTTCACGGCATAGGTCGCGGTATCGTCGAAGGCCGGGACTGTCGTAGCTGCGAACGCGAAGAGGTTTACCTTGTCGCACGAAAGCGTCTCCGAAAATTCCGCCGCGAGGTCGTAGCCCTGTTGCCAGAGAACCGTGTCGTCCGTATCGACGAGCCGGAGCCGCCCCGCCGAGGTCACGTCCAGCATCGCGTCGGGCGTCGTCATGTCCACCGCCGTCCAGTTCGCGGCGTTCCACGGGGCCGCCGTCTGCCACGCCACCGCCGTCGTGCAGCGGTAGAGTTTGCCGTTGTAGGTCACGTAGTCGCCCACGTGGTAGGGGGCATTCTTGTTGAACGCAGGCGCGGCGGAAGTGGAGTCGAGCTTTGCCGGAAGATCGACGTTCTGAAGGTTCTGGAGTTCGGACCTCTTCGCCAGACTGTCCCCCGAAGAGGCGTAGACCGAAGGACGGGTGAACGTGATTTCTTCGGGCTCGCCTCCGTCTACGGGAACCGAAAACGTCAGCGAAAGCGCATTCTCATCGGCAGTTATGCTATGTGTGCTACCATCTAAAGACAGGTCATACAATACCCATTCTCGTCCTCTGATATACTCGAGATACCCGCCGGGGGCCAACAACCAGAAGGTGCCATGATCCCAGCGCGCCACGGCCCCGCTACTGCTCGTCCAGTTTGCCAGCCGGTCGTACACGGCCAAATCGGTCTTGTCGCGCTTCCCATCGACGTCAATCGTCGTTCCGCCGATGCGCTCCCACCGCTTCGCGCCCAATTCCTCTACCACCACATACTCGTCGCACAGGTCCGGTGTCTCGCTGTTCGCGCGCGGTACGAGGTAGATGGTCTTGTCATCCGCCGATGCCGCTTCGGGTAGCGTCTCTACGATGCTCTTGGAGAAAGTCTGCGCTGAAGCGATTTTCGTATCGACCTCGCTTTGGGTGTAGGTGTCCGTCTTGTCGGCTTTCTCCGTCAGCGCCGTGTCGAGCCGCTTATCCGGTCCGGCTACGTACACGTCGTGGGCGTCCACCAGCGGGAACGTCCCGTTGTTCTTGGGCCTTATGCCCGATATTAGATCTACCGACCCGCTGTATCCCTGCGTCGCCATGTTTGCAAGCCCTCCTTGTTTACGACACTACTACCGTTGTCGCGCCCAGCCCAGCGTTGTCGCTCCGGTACACGCGGTAGGCCTCCGTGTACCCGCTCGCGTTAGTATGCGAGAACGAACCGTCCACGAGCGTGAATCCGCCTTCGAACCCGCCGACCTTGAACGTCGCCGCACCGAGCCTCGCCGGATACGCGAACCAGATGTACTGCCCCGCGCCCGCCGTGACGGTCTTCGTCCGTGCCCTCGAACCCGACAGCTCGCTGCTTCCGAGTCCGAGTATGAACGCGCTGTCGATTTGCGCGGGCGCGGCCTTCGCGCCCCAGTAGACGCGGTTGAGAAACGAAAGCGTGGCCGACTTGCTCGCCGTCGCCACTGCATCCGCCGCCGGACTTTCCGGCTCCGTCACCTTCAGCGTCCACGTCTTGTTAGCCTTCAGCGAAAGCCCCGTGCGGGAGATCGTGCCCGATGCGCCCGAAAGCGACACCGCCGCGCCGTCCAGCGTGGCGCTCGCCGCCGCCTTGTTCAGCGCGTAGGAAAGCGTCACGGACGACACCGTGCTGCCAAGCTCCGCCGTCGAGGGCGAGACGGTGAAGGTGTTCACCGCTATCGGCTTGTAGTTCAGTACGTCCTTCACATAGTCCTTGGAGGCATAGGCGGAGAGGTCTACACTCGCCGTGCTGCCGCCTATGCGCTCCCAGCGGCGCGAGGACCCCTCCCCCGCAACCACGTACTCGTCGCACAAATCCGGCTCATCGCCATCCCCGCGCGGCACGAGGTATATCGCCTTGTCGTCGGCGGTCTCGATGACGGGCAGCGAATCCACCAGCAGCTTTCTGAACGTCTGCACCCCCGCCACCTTCGCGTCCACTTCGGTCTTGGTGTAGGTCGTCGCCTTGTCGGCCTTTGACTGCGACAGCTGCGACAGCTGCGACGTATGGGATTCGGACGCCGTCTCCAGCGGAGCCATACGGGCGGCAAAAGCGTTTTCAAGGCTCTGCTCAGCGTTTGTCGCGCGGATGTTCTCGGCGGAGAGCGCGGCCTCCGTCGCAAACGGACTGCCGCCGCCGCCGTCGTTCGCGAGGTCGGAAGTTTTCGTCGGCACGGCGACGTTCACCGCCTTGTCCGTCACGGGAAGCGCCGTGCCGTTGCGCTTCACAACCTCGATGACGTTGGCCTGCGCCGTGGCGGCGACTTCCCGCGCCGTGGCGAGCGCGTTGTTCGCTTCCGTCACGGCGGCGTTCGCGTCGTTCACGGCGGCCTGTGCGTCGTTCACGGCGTTCCCCGCCCCCACCACTGCGGCGTTCGCATCGTTCACGGCGGTCTGCGCGGCGGAAGCGGCGTTCGCCGCGTTCGCCTGTGCATCCCGCGCAAACCTGTCGGCCTCCGCCGCGGTCGCCGCCGCCGACGCCGCCGTGCTTTTCGCGTCGGATGCGTCCGCCGACGCCGTTT
>JAFPNP010000089.1 GCA_017411125.1 Kiritimatiellia bacterium | reverse complement strand
TTTCAAACGGCTCCCAAGAGAAATTATAACCGTTGACCTCAAGCACCAAGTACCCGTTCAAATATATGCGTGCGCCGTCATCATGGAAAAGATCCAACACCGCGCGCGACACGTCGCCGCCTGACCACGTGAAATGCCGTCTCACATACAATTTCTTCGTAGTCCATGGCGTGTTGATGCGGGCGTTCGGCAATGCCAAAGACTGATCCCGCATTCCGAACCCGCCCGGAGCGCGCTTCCACTTTGAATCGTCGAAGTCCGGCTTTTCCCATCCATGCCCGCCTTCGAACGAATACGCCCATGCCGTCGGCGAGCGGTCGAGAGCAGGGATCACAAACGCAGTCTTTGGATCCACTGGCTTGTCAACTGTTTGCCGTCGCGCCATACTATTCGTCGATTGCGGCGATTCGCCTCGACGGAAATAGTGGATCGCGCGCGCGTTTTCGCCACCGTTGACGGGCCATACCTCCGGCAGTTTCCCCGAACCTCCCGTCGAACCATAGGGCACGAGCGTGGCGAGCGACGAATTTGCTCCATGGTACATGTTGCGGGCAAGGGTTTTAGCGTCTTGGTCGAAAAGTTTTGGCGTAGTACCGTTGAATGTAACGGTCTTCAGCGACACGCAGTCGCGGAAAACCTCTGCGCCCATCTCGTCCAACGTCGCGGGAAACTCGATGTGCTTAAGTTCGCGGCATCCGATGAAAGCGCGATGCCCGACCTGGCGGAGCGACTTCCCCAACGTTATGCGCTTTAGTTTGCGGCAATCCTCGAATACTTTATCACCAATTACTTCCAGCGTATCCGGCAGTACAACTGACTCCAGGCCAGAATAGGCGAAAACAGCACTCTCGCCAAGGGATTTCAGCCGCTTTGGAAGAACGACTGTCTTTAGGGACGGCGTATTTCCAAATGCCAAAAACCGAATCGTCGCATTGTCGCCCATGAACTTTACGCTTTCAAGATAGGGGCATCCATTGAAAGCGTATTGACCAACGTGCTTTATGGTCGCGGGAACCACTACCTGCCTCAGACTGCTTCTTTCAAACGCACAATCATAAATTTCCTCTATTCCGTCGGGGAACACGTATGTTTCTCGCGCAGGGGGACAAAACACGACAGCCCGACGTATTCCATCGTAGAGAACGCCGTCCTTTACATAAAACCTCGGATTGTCTGAATTGACTTTGACCGTGCTGAAATTACTGCTACGCCATCCAAATGCGCAATCATCCAACAAATGAACGTTTTTCAAATCGATGCCATTTATAACGGTGGCGCCAAACGCCATACGCCCGATATACTCCAATGACGACGGAAGAACGATATTCGACAACCGCCCGCATAAGGCGAACGCCCCCTCACCGACAGAACGCACTCCCTCCGGTATTTCAACGCTTTCCAGTTCCTTGCATTCCATAAAACAATCCTGCGCAAGTCTTTGTATGGCGAATCCACCAAGTTCCGATGGAATCTTCAGATGTCCTTTCGGGCGTGGTTCAAGCGCCACATGTTCCTTGCCAAGCCCGATTTGCGCAATGCCATCCCTGACCACCACCGTCCAAGTGCCGACGTCCGTCTTTATCTTGTGTACCATGTCCGGCCCCGCGTGCGGCACGGATACGCCTCCGCTTTCGACAACCAGCCCGCAGTCGAAATAGCCGTTACCCAAATCGTTGCAAATCTCTACGCAAAAAACGTTATCGCCGTTTCTGAGTGCGTTGTTGAACTTCTCCAAGGGGATTTCAAACGGCTCCCAAGAGAAATTATAACCGTTGACCTCAAGCACCAAGTACCCGTTCAAATATATGCGTGCGCCGTCATCATGGAAAAGATCCAACACCGCGCGCGACACGTCGCCGCCAGACCACATGAAATGCCGTCTTACATATAGATTTCTTGTAGTCCATGGCGTGTTGATGCGGGCATTCGGCAATGCCAAAGGCTGATTCCGCATTCCGAACCCGCCCGGAGCGCGATTCCACTTTGAATCGTCGAAGTCCGGCTTTTCCCATCCATGCCCGCCTTCGAACGAATACACCCATGCCGTCGGCGAGCGGTCGAGAGCAGGGATCACAAACGCAGTCTTTGGATTTCCGGGCTTGTCCACCGCTACGTTCGCGACATCCTTGGTCTGCACCACTATGTTCGTTACTACGACGATTGGAAGATTGCCTTTGGGGCCTTTCAGCGCCTTGACCCACCCGGCGATGCCGAAAAGCAGAAACGCCGCGGCGCCAGCTGCCGCTGCAGCCACTTTGGCCTGTTTCCGCCTTCTCGCCCGCAGCGCGGTCTTTCTCGCCGCGGCTGCTTCCGGACTCTCCTTCTTGACCAGCACGAGCTTTCCGCTTGCGGCCTTGCGCAGAAGTTCCGCCGCCTCAAGCGCGGTCTGCGGACGCCCCTCCGGCTCCGGAGCGCACAAACGCGAAACCAGATGCGCCATTGTCTCGGACAGTTCTGGGCACAGCGAGCGTATGTCCGGCAACGTCTCGCCCTTGAGCGCCCTCGCCATCAATTCGATCGCAGTGCGCCCCTCGTTCACGCGTTTGCCGGAGAGCATCTCGTACAGCACGACGCCGAGGGCGTATATATCGGCGCGGCCGTCGATATCGTGCGAATTGAGCATCTGCTCTGGCGCCATGTACGCGGGCGTGCCGATTATCATGCCCGTGGTAGTCACCGCCGACTTATGGGCGTCTTCGAACTTCGCCACGCCGAGGTCGGCAAGCCGGGGCGTGCCGTCGGCGTCGAATAGGATGTTGTCGGGCTTGACGTCGCGGTGTACCAGCTTATTACGGTGCGCAACCTCCAGCGCTTTCGCCACCTGTTCGAATATGGGCACCGCCTCCTCCAGCGGAAGCCGCCCTCGCCTTTTGACAAGATCGGAGAGGCTGCCGCCAGGCACGTAGTCCATTATCATGTAGCACAGGCCCGTTTCCGGGTCTTCGCCGACATCGTAGACGGAAACGAGGTTCCTGTGGCGGATCTTTATGGCGAACTCCGCCTCGTAGGCGAAGCGGCGGCGCATCTCGTGCGTCACCTTGTCGGGGTACATTATCTTCACGGCGTACTCCGTGCCGCTCGTGCCGCGCATGAGGTACACCGCGCCCATGCCGCCCTTGCCGAGCATCCTGACGACCGTGTAGTCGCCGAACTTGTCGCCTTGAACGAAGAGGTTTCGCCTGTTGTCTGTCATATTCCGCTCCCTGATGCAATCAGCGCCGCCACTGACAGCCACATGATGCAATGCAAATCATACGCGAACGGACGGCCATTATTACACTTTGCAATGCATAAAACATTAAATAGATCAGAATTTCTCGACTGCAAAATTGACGGCGACAGAGGCGGAACCGTCCGCGTCTGCGAGTACGGTGAACATCAACTGGCGGCAGCCGGGATTTGGAGAATCCCATTTGTTCGGGCCTTGCCCATCGCCAACCGTCCACTTGCCCTTCTGTACGCCGCACTGCACGAGCGCGATCGACTTCCCGGCCTGGCGGAGCGTCACCTTGTCGCCATCGACCGTCGGAGCGGCGCATGTCATCATCGCCCAGCGAATCTTTGCGCCCGGCCTTGCGCCCGCGAACGTGTCGCGAATGGTGTAGCTGCGTCCGTCCGCCGCCATCTCGCCGCGCCGGACGACGGACGTGGCGTTAGTGTAAAGGGACGACAGGTCGAGCGTCACCGCAGACGCCGCGCCGTCGCACGTGACCTCTACCACCTTCGCAAATCCTTTCACTAGCTGCTGGCTTCCGTCGATCATCGGCACGTTGTGGCTCCATGTTCCAAGACGGAAAATCTTCCAGCGGTCGGAGTTCTGCTCTCCATTCCACAAATTCATTCCCATGGACTCGATTCTGTGATACCGTTCCGCGCCGATATCGACCGCCCAGCGCACCTTTCCGCTCTCAAGCACGAAAGACCCACAGTCCATGTGCGCATGCGGCGCGGAAGGCGAACCGCCCTTCAATCCAACAAAGAGCGCCTTTTCATCGTCCCAGCTCGACCGTTGGATCGTGATTGGCACGGAGCCTTTCGCGTCCCACACGAGCGGCAATCCGGGCTTGATCCCAGCCGGCACGTCCTGCATCCAGAAGAGCGCGTATGGAAGCATTCTGTTCTCGCCCGCTTTTGGATTGACGACATGGCGGCGAAAAGCGTCCCGTTCGAAGTGCGCGAGGATGCCGGGGCGGTTAAAACGCTTTGCAAACCACCACTGCACGCAGCACGTGCCGCGCTGCGGGCTGCCGTCCGCGTAATTGAAAGTCATGCCGCTCGGCCCCGTCACGAGGTCGGGGTAGGCGCCGGTTTCGGCAAACCCCGGCATGGACGCGAGGCCGAAGTCGCTGCCAAGCGTTCCTTCCAGCAGCGCCATCGCCACGACGTTGAACTCCATTCCATAGCTCCAGTAGACGGGTCCCTCCAGGTAGTTCCCGTTCGGAGCAAGCGCCTTCATGGAGAGCGGCAGGAAATCGATACAACGCTGGACAAGCCGCGCCGTATCGCCGGGATTCTCCTCCGCGAGGGCGAGAGCGCCGGCGAGAATACCTGCGTGGCAAACCTGCCCCCAATTGTTGCGCGCCCGAATCCACCAAAACGGCTTGCGTGAAGCGTCTAACCCGCAACGGCGAAGTCCGGCGGCGATTTCCCTGCGGACGTTCTCCGGCATGTCGTTGTAAAGCCAATCGTAGCCCGTCGCGACGGCAAGCGCCATTTCGCCTACGTCGAGGAAGTGCGACGGATTCCAGTCGGAGAACGCGCACACGGCCCGCATCTCGGCAATTGCACGGTCGAGATGCGCTTTGTCGCCGTACAGTCGGTAGGCAAGCGCGAGAGTGTTGATACGGTAGAGCGCGGTACGGCTCACGCCGAGCAACCGTTTTCCTACTTTGATCCGCTCACTCGGCTTCGTCTTGAGCAACGAATCCGCCGTCCTGCGGATGAACTCCGCTCCGGCGGTCAGCAGTTCCTCCTTGCCGATACGCGCCTTCAAGGCCACAAAACTATCCGCATCCGCGAAGAGTCTCGGATGCGGACGCTTGGCGGCATCCCGCACGGCGCGCGCGATCTCTGGCCGCGCCTCCGCCGGAATGCCGTTGTCGGCTTTAGGTTTCGCGGAAACCGCCGTTGCGCACACTCCGAGCGCAACGGCGAAACAGGCGGCGCGCATCGTGGACTAGAGTTCGCGGATGAAGATGTTGCGGAACTCGAGCGGATCGCCGTGGCACTGCAGTTCAATCTGCTCGCACGGGAAGATGGGCTGCTTGCGGTCCCAGTAGTTTTCCAGCACAGTGTTGTCCACCACCGTCACGCCGTTCAGGCGCACGGTGACGCGGTCGCCGACCATCTTGATGTAAAAGCGATTCCAGTCGCCCACCTGGCGGTCGGCGATGCAAAGCGCGCGGCTCGGATTCTTCTTGTTGTTGTAGAGACCGCCGGAGCCGATGCCCCACTGGTTGTGCGCGTCCCAGATCTGCACCTGCGGCGAACCGCGGAGGTAGAGGCCGCTGTCGCCCTGGATGGACACCGTGCGCCAATCGACCCACATCTCGAAGTCCTTGTAGTCCTTCTTGGTGGCGAGAGAGTAGCCGCCTTCCATGCCATCGAAGAAGAGGTTGCCGTTGCGCACGGACCAGTGCTCCGCCATCTGCCCGTCGGCAATCTTCTGCATCGCGGCGCGCTTTTCGGGCGTCGCGGCCTGGCGCTTCTTCGGATTGTCGAAACCCTCTGCGGTCGTCACGCCCTTCCAGTTGGCGAGATCCTCCACCTTGCCGGCGAAGTATGCCTTGAATCCGGCGGGGCACTGCTCCGTCTGACGCGGGCAGATGTCGGACATCTTCGCATCATCGGGAAGTTCCTTGATGCGGATGTTGCGCCAGCGGACGTGGCTGCCGTGGCCGAGCCATCCGATGCGGCCCTTGGGCGTGTGCAGTCCGGGGTGCTTGCGGTGGTCGGGCGTGTCGCCGTCGCCTTTGAACTTAGAGACATCGGCCTTGGTCACGAGGATGCCGTTGAGATACACCTCGATCTCGCTGCCGACGACCTTGACCTCCTCGAAGTTCCAGCGTCCGGGCCTGTGGACGTAGCTGCCGCCGCCAGTGAAGTTCCCGGCCTTACCGCGAGTCTGCCTGAAATTGTCGCGCAGCACGGGCACGATACCGTAGACGGAGCCGGTGTACTGGTAGGGCTTGAGCTTGTCCTTCTTCGCCGCCTTGTCGTAGTAGGCGCTTCCGCCGTCGTCAAGGAGCTGAAGTTCGCACATGGCGAAGTAGGCCGCATCCTTGTTGATGTCCGGCATGCGGATGCCGAGGCCATTGTTGCCGTTCTCGGGCATCTGGAACTCGAAACGGAGAATGAAGTTGCGGTACTCCTTTTCGGTGCAAAGGTTTCCGCCGCCGCCTCTGTTCCTGCGCTCCGGGAAGCAGGCAAGCACAGTGGACTCCTTGACGGCTCCGGTCCCGGCCATTTTCTCCTTTATCGTCTCGACACCGTACAGGTGCGTCGCGCCGCACCATCCGGTAAGGTCCTTGCCGTTGAACAGCGAAACGAAGCCCTCGTCCACCGTTTCGGCGTACTTCGCGGTCTCCACCGCATTTGCAGCCGCGCAACCAGCGGCCGCGACCGTCATTGCAGCCGCGCAACCGGCAGCCGCTATCGTCATTATCTTCATTTTTGTTTCTCCTCAGTTTTGCGCCCCTTCGGGCACGGATTGAATTGCCATTACAAGTTTATGCTCCTCGCCGGGAGCGAGCTCAAGCGGCTTGCCGGGCGGAATCGTCGCCGGCTCCACGCACACGAAACGGTTCCAGCCGTTCTCGCCGAACTCCGCCACGCGCCCTGCGCTGTCCGGGCCGGGATTCCACACCACAAGCTGCGAATTGCCCCGCGAGACAAGCGCTATCGCGCGCTTCAGACCAGAGTCGAGCAGCACGTGCTCGTGCTTCGCGACGGCAAACACCTTGCTGCCGTCCGCCACGGGGGCGTAGTCGCCGGTCCAGACGCGCTCCGCGCCCTTCTCCGGCTCGCTGCAGTCGAGAAACGCGCAGCCGTCCACCCCGCGCACGGTCGCGCCCTTGCGCTCGCGCACGAGGAAGTAGGGATGGAATCCTTCCGTGACTGCGAACGGCGCGTCGCCGGTGTTCTTCGCCGTCAGGCAAAGCGTGAGCTTCATGGAAACGCTCACCGTCAGCTCCAGATCGAAATCGTACGGCCAGGCCTTTCGCGTCTCGGCGGACGACAAAAGACCAAGCCGTATCTCGGTGAGATCCTCGGAGTACTCGGTGCCGCGCACGCTCCACGCCGCGTACCGCGCAAGGCCGTGCAGCTTCGAGCCCGGTGCGCCGTTACGGGCGAACCACGGCCAGCACACGGGGATTCCGCCGTGGATCTCCTCGCCGGCCGGCGTCTCGTCGTAGGGGTGCGGCATGTACAGCACCGGCTGGTTGCCGGTCGGGCGGTAGGATATGGTCTGCGCCCCGAAGAGGGCGACTTCGGCCGTGCCGTACTTGTTCGCAAGCACGACGATCGGAACGCCGTGCTTCGACGGCCGGAACACGATGCGCTCCGGCGCGCCGAACCGGCGGTTCAAATCCGCGCAGTCGGAATTTGACGGTGCTTTCATCGCGCGAACGGCCACACCTTGAAATGCCAGCACGCCAAAGCCGCCGCGCCAAGAGCGAGGACAAGCAGAAGCAGCGCCCACTTGACCCAGCCGTATCTCGCATACGGATCGCGCGCGACGGCAGACCCCATCGGCAGCGACGCCGGGCGGGTGAACGTGCGGGCAAGGCCGAGCGAGAAATAAAGCGGACGGTTCACCGCCCAGCCGCATGCGTTGAGTATCGCGCCGAGATCGCGCGCCCGCAGCTTGAACCATGCGAGTATCACGCTGGGAAGCGACACCAGAAGCACTATCGCCGCTACGCCCGCGACGACCTTCCACGCAGGCAGCCCGGCAACGAGGCCGATCAGCCCCGCGCACGCCGCGCCGGCCATGCCGACGCCCACGCCGAGAGCGGCCACGGAACTCGCGATCGCCGCTCCGCTGGGAGCAGGCTGCGCGGCAGGCGCCGCCGGCGGCGTCGCCGCCGACGCCACGCCATCGCCTACCTTCGCGACGGCCGCATCCTGCTTCGACGAAAGGAACTTCTTGCACTGCTCCGCAATGGTGCTGCCTATCTTGGCCCACGGCGCCCAGAACGCCTCGACGAGCGAGACCTGCGCCTCCACGACCTTCGCCACCACGGCGTCCCAGTCGTTGCCGTCGCAATCGTAGAATATGCCGTTGCGCCCCGCGTACAGGGACGAGGTGTATCCCGCCGTGACGACTGCACACACCTCCCGCGTCTCGCCCGTCGCCCTTCGCGTGAGCTTCGCGTAGAGAAGACAGCACTTCGACCGCGCCGCGAGCGCAGCGTGCGCGGCTTCGTCCGCGACGTGGAAGCAGAGATTGCACGCGCGCCCGTCCACGTATAGCGTTCCCGTGCGAAACACGCTGTCGCTGTGCGAATCGTAAAGATTGGCCTGATTGACGTAGTTGCGCAGCCACGTGACGAGATTCGCCGAGTAGCGCAAGGCGCGCTCGCAGTCCACGAGCCGATCGTACTCGTCGGCAAGCGCCAGATCCTTCTGGATGAGTCCGTTCACCTTGGCCTGCATCGCGCCGCCCTTGACGAGCGCCTCAAGCGCGTCCTCGCCGACGCCCTCGACGGACACGCCGGGCTTTGCGCCAATCCACTCGGCATAAGGGGCGAACTTCGCCTTGACGACGGCCCAGTCGTCACGGGAGAGCGTCTCCGCCTTCTCCACGCCGAGCGCGGGAGCGACCGCCGCCTTGGCGAACTCGCGGAACTTGCCCAGCCAGAGCGGATGGACGCCCTGCGTGAGCGGCAGTTCCGGATCGGGTTCGTTGGTGACGAGCGGCATGTCCTCCGGAGGCGTAAAAAACTCGTCGACCTTCGCCTCCACCGCCTGCAGCGCGGCATATCCGGCCGCAGTGCCTTCGCCGATCGCGGCGACATCCTTCTCGCCGGCCTTCCACGCCAGATACGCCGCCGCCTCGGAGAAGAACGAATCCGCCAGCGCCTGGTCGACACCCTGCTCGCCGCTGCGGTCCGACACGCCGCCGGTGCATGAAACCATCGTCGCCACGGCGGCGGAAACGTCCGCGTCGGACGTGGATTTCGGCGTGACGACCCCGTCGCCGTTGAACGGCTGGGCGTTGAACACGTCCTTCGTCCCCGTGACGTCGTCCAGGGAAATTTCCGCCGCATCCGCCTTTCCGGCGCGGCCGAGGATCTTCCGGAACGACGCGAGCAGGGCCTTGCCTTCGTCCTTGGCGTCGTCGATGTCGGAAAGCGCGACGGCGGCCTTGCCGGCGAAGAGGAAGTCGAGGCTCTTGAACCGTGCCTTCATCCACTCGACGGCGGCAAGCACCTCGGGGACGCGCACCCGCCCGTCGCCGTCAGTGTCTAGCAGCTTCAGCGTGGCGGGATCGAAACGGAGGCCGTCGGTCGAAGCGGCCAGCACCGTCCACAGCTTCTGGTCCAGCTCGCCGAGAGCGGCGACGTCCGCGCCGCTCTCGAGTTTCGCCTGCACGCAGCGCGCGGACTTGAAAAATCTCCACTTGTACATTGTCGGAAATCTCCTTCAGCTCTGCACGGCATTATGCGCCGAGATCCTTCATCGTCACGACCGGCAGGTTCTTCGCGCGCACCGCCGTCATGGGCTTCAACGCGGACTTGTCGAAAGCGTAGCCTTCCTTGCCGAGCGGCCACACGACAGGCGCCGTGTTCAGGATAGTGGCGCGGAAACCCTGCATGGTCGCGCCCATGTTCCCGGTGTGGGACGAGTTGCAACCCTCGTTCTCGATCACGAAAGGATACTTGTATCCCTTGGCCATCAGCGTCTCCAGGAACTTGGTCCAGTCGCACGAATCGCTGCCGCCGAAACCGGGCAGGCGCGGTTCGTAGTTCATGCGGTCCCAGTTGCCGCCCTGCGCGTCGGGCGCGAGCGCCGGAAGTCCGGCCTTCGCGGCCAAGGCGTCGTTCACGCGCTGGCGCGGGAACAGGCGGCCCCAGTTCACGGCCTCAGCGTCGTTCGTGAAGTTGCGCGTACCCTTGATGTGGATGCGGCGGAGCTTGCGGAAGTCCATGGCGTTGATGACGTCGGACGGGTCGATGTGCTGCCAGATGTCGTGAGAAGGATCGTAGGTCTCCTGAAGATTGGAACTGTCGTCGAGGATCGCGTACATGAGCTTGCGCGCGGCGAGGCAGCCGGGGAGGTTGCAGTAGCACACGGGCGAGGACGCCGGCACCCAGCCTTCCATCGGACAGTTCTCCACGCACAACGTCACGCCCAGGTCTTTCGCGTACTTCAAAATGGGCGTGAACACCTTCTTGAACTTCTCGAGATTCTTCTCGAACCCGCCGTCCTCCGCGCCGAGCTTCTGGTCGTAGCCCACGAACGTCCCGCACACCACGTCGTTTTGGTCGCCGCCGAGCATCGACGCGATGCGCACGAGGTTGAGGATATGGTTCTGGTTGGTTTCCTGGAAATCGCCGCCGATCAGGTTGTCGTAGGCGCCCACCGAAATGCGCAGCCCCTTCTCGTTGCACGTGTCGATCACGTACCGGGCCTTGTCCGCCGTGAAGTTCTTGTAGTCGAGGTGCGTTGCGACGTGGTCCGTGCGGTCGGAATCGCGGCGGAACACGCAAAGCTCAAGCCCCTGCGCCCCGACGGAAAGCGCGCGCTTCACCACGCCGTCGAAATCGTCCGCCGGAAATGCCGAGGTCATCAGCCAGATGGGGTTGTTGCCCGGCCTCGGCCTGGCTGCGTGCGCCTCGGCTTTGCCGGCCGCAGCGGCGGCTGCCGCGAACGCCGCGGCGGACTTGAAGAAATCTCGTCTGTTCATTGTGTTCTCCGTTTTTGCTTTGAAATCTGGTTAGAAACGACGCCCCTATTATACCATAAACGGAGACGGCTGCGCCAACGGCTTGCAAACTTTAACACACACACGAACACACACACGGGAGAACCGCGCCAAGGGGATGTCGCGCTTTCCCCATAGGGATATATGCACAAAGTGGGGTGTTTATGCGCATAAAGTGGGGTACTTGTGTACACAAAGTGGGGTGTTTGTGATTATATCCCCTAAGGCATTTGCCGCTGCCCCGCAAGATGAAGCGCGGCCGCCCCGCAAGTCGTCTGAAAAATCGGGGATGATCCAGAAGCATCTGTAGTTGCAAACTTCAACGCAGGTTTGATATACTCTTTCCCGCAACGCAAAAAGGAACGGCTAACAATGATACACGCAAACGAAAACTACCTGAAAATCCAGGCTTCGTACCTATTCACGGAAATCGCGCACCGCGTCAAGGCGCACCAGGACGCGCACCCGGAGGCCAAGGTCATCCGCCTCGGAATCGGCGACGTGACCGAACCGCTCGCGCCGGCGGTCGTCGCCGCGATGCACAAAGCGGTGGACGACGAGGCCTCGCGGGAGACGTTCCGCGGCTACGGCCCCGAGCAGGGCTATCCATTCCTGCGGGACGCCATCGCGCAGAACGACTTCCGGAAACTCGGCGTGGACGTGGAGCCGGACGAAATATTCGTATCTGACGGCGCGAAATGCGACTGCGGCAACATCCAGGAACTCTTCGGGCGGAATGTGAAGATCGCGGTGCCGGATCCGGTATATCCCGTCTACGTGGATACCAACGTAATGGCCGGACGCACCGGCGCGAACTCCGGCGGACGATACGCCGGCCTCGTGTACCTCGACGGCAACGCCGCAAACGGTTTCGTGCCTTCGCCGGACGACCTTGACGCGGACGTCGTCTACCTTTGCTTCCCGAACAACCCGACCGGCGCCACGGCCACAAAAACGCAGCTCCAGGAATGGGTCGACTGGGCGCGCGGACGCAAAGCGCTGCTTCTCTTCGACGCCGCGTACGAAGCGTTCATCCGCACGCCCGGAATTCCGCATTCCATCTACGAGTGCGACGGCGCCCGCGAATGCGCCATCGAGTTCCGCAGCTTCTCCAAGACCGCAGGGTTCACGGGCGTCCGGTGCGGCTACACCGTCGTGCCAAAGGGACTTTGCGCATGGACGGAAGACGGATCGCCCGTGGAGCTGCGCCCGCTATGGACGCGCCGGCAGACTACGAAGTTCAACGGTTGCAGCTACATCACGCAGCGCGGCGCGGAAGCGGTATACACGCCGGAGGGCGCCGCGCAGACCAAGGCGACGATAGATTTCTATCTCGAAAACGCCAGGATAATGAAAGAGGCGCTGCGCGGCCTCGGCTACGACGTCACCGGCGGAACGGATTCTCCGTACCTCTGGGTGAACGTCAAAGGCGAAAGCTGGGCGTTCTTCGACAGGCTGCTGAAAGAGGCCAATGTAGTCACCACGCCCGGCGCCGGATTCGGCCGCGCGGGCGAGGGATACATCAGAATCTCCGCCTTCAACTCCCGCGAGAACGTGGAGGAGGCGGTCGGCCGCATCGCCAAAGTACTCGGCTGAGCGGCGTCAGGGCTGCTCCGGCAGCAGACGGAAACCGTCGTCAAGCGCTCCAACGCCCTTGGCGACGGTCGCTATCACAGCCGCGACGTCCCGGAGATCGATGACCTCCACGGGCGAATGCATGTAGCGCAGCGGAACGGAAAGCTGCGCCACGGCGGCGCCGCCGCGTTCGAGGCGCATGGCCCAGGCGCACGTGCCCGTTCCACGTGCCGCTGCCCGACGCTGGAACGGAATCCCCTGCGTCTCGGCCACCTTGGTGAAATGGTCGGTGAGGGCGCGGTGGTAGGTCGGCCCGACGCCGATGGCGACGCCGCGGCCAAGACGGACGTCGCCTATGGCCTTGCGGTCTTCCTTCTGCGCATCCGTCGCAAACGTCACGTCGCAGCACACGCCGATGTCCGGCGCGACGTCGTACGCGGCGGTCTTGCCGCCGACAAGCCCCACCTCTTCCTGCACACTAGCAACGTAGTGGACGTTGCATCCCGCGCCGCAGGCGCTGTTCGCAATCTGCGCGAACGCCTCGCACATGGCGAACGTGCCAACGCGGTTGTCGAAGCCGCGGCACGAGACGCGCGTCCCCGCAAGCCGACGCCATCCGGTGTCCACCACCGCCGCGTCGCCCACCGCAACGAGGCTTTCTGCTTCCTCGCGCGAAGAAGCGCCGATATCGCAGGGCATCTGGCGCAGTTCGTCCTTGGCCACCTTCTTGCGCTCCTCCGCGTTCATGAGATGCGGTGGGCGCGCGCCGATCACGCCGTTCACCGGGCCGTTCCTGCCCGCGATGACGATGCGCTCGGCCGCGCAGAGCGGCACGGTGACGCCGCCGAGCGCACTGAGGTAGACGAATCCGTCGTCGTCGATATACTGCACGAGAAAGCCAATCTCGTCGCAGTGTCCTTCCAGCATGACCGTGCGCTTCGCACCGCGGTCCAACACGCAATGCAGGTTGCCGTGAACGTCGATGGTCGGCTTCAGCCCGGTCGTCTCCTTGAGACGGCGGGCGAGCACCATCATTCCGGCCTGTTCGCTGCCCGTAGGCGTAGGCGTTCCCACCAGTTCGCGCAGAACTTCAATCTGTCTGTTTTCGAGTTCCATTTCTGATTTCTCCATTTTTCATGTCTCCGTTGAAACATATACATCATCCCTGCGACGCGACGGCCTGCCGCCGCACGAGAACGGCGGCAAGCGAAACGAACGCGAGTGGCGCGGCAACCGCGTCCAGTAGAAACGTGCGGGCGAGCGCCGTCCACTCCAGGCAAGTGTCCGTGGCAAGACTGGAAAGCGGCTGCGGCCCAGACAGCGCGGACGTGACGAACGCCACGCAGCGGGAAAGCGCAAGGCCGAACCTGTCCGTGAACGGAAGATCTATCGCATCCGGATACTGGGCGACCACGGCCGGCGCCATCTCCGAGACCAGCAGAAGAGCGAGCGCGACGAAAATCGCCACGGGGCGCGAAAGCGCGGCGGAGAGGAACAGCCCGAACGCGCAGAGGAACGCAACGACGCACAGCATTTCGCACGACGCCCTGAAAACGTTCATGGCGAACGAATCCGCCGGCACGAGCAACTGTATGTCGCAGCGAGGGCGGAGCATCATGGATTCCGTACCGCTGTTCGAAAACGCAAGCGGCACAAGCGCCTCTTCCGCCGTCCATGCCCCATTGCGGACCAGCGGCAGGTCGAACACGGACTGGG
>JAFPNP010000088.1 GCA_017411125.1 Kiritimatiellia bacterium | reverse complement strand
TCCCGCATCATTTCCATGCGCCTGGCCGACATAGGCGTGAAGCCCATGCCGGACGAAAGCGCAGCGCGATGAGGGCGGTTATTTCTTGGGCCAGAACACGTCCGTGAACTTGGACGGAATGCCGACTTCGTTCTTTTCGAAACATTCGGCCAGGATTTTCCAGCCCAGGTCGAGCGCGTCGATGAGGTCGATGTTCACGGAAAGATCCATCATCTCCTTCTCGAACATCGCACCGTATTTAAGCAGCTTCATGTCCCATGCGGACATGCGGAATCCCATTGACTGCTTTTCAATCGTCTCCTTGTACGACGCATAGAGCTTGATCATGGCGTCCATGATCGTGCGATGGTCGTACCTGGTTGTGTTGCGCGCGCGGAACCAGTCGCGGTCGGAGACGTTGGCAGCCTCCTTTTCCGCCGCCGCCAGCACCTTTGCCTGCTCGGTGGAACGCGAAGTGCCCTTGTTCACCTGCTGCTTGAGGCGGGAGAGCGACCCAAACGGCTCGATGCGGCCATTGCGCAGGTAGAACTGCCCTTCGGTGATGTAGCCGGTGTTGTCCGGGACGGGATGCGTGACGTCGTCGCCTGGCATGGTGGTGACGGCTAGAATCGTTATCGAGCCGGCACCGTCGAAATCGACCGCCTTTTCGTATCGAGAGGCGAGCTGCGAATATAGATCGCCGGGATAGCCGCGGTTGGAGGGAATCTGCTCCATAGTGATGGCGATTTCTTTCATCGCGTCGGCGAAGGATGTCATGTCCGTCAGAAGCACGAGCACGTCCTTGCCCTTGAGGGCGAACTGCTCTGCGACGGCGAGCGAGACGTCCGGCACGAGCATGCATTCCACCGTGGGGTCTGCGGCGGTGTGCACGAACATGACCGTGCGGGAGAGCGCGCCTGATTTGTCAAGCGTGTCGCGGAACTTCAGGTAATCGTCGTATTTGAGACCCATGCCGCCAAGCACGATGACGTCCGACGACGCTTGCATCGCTATTCTCGCGAGCAGTTCGTTGTACGGCTCGCCGGCGCGCGCGAAGATGGGGAGTTTCTGCGACACGACGAGCGAGTTGAAGAGGTCGATCATCGGGATGTTGGTACGTACCATCCGGTTCGGCATGATGCGCTTGGATGGATTTACCGACGGCTGGCCAATAGGGACTTTGTTGTCCGAAAGCGCTGGGCCGCCGTCGCGCGGCTTGCCCGTGCCGGTGAATGCACGACCGAGGAGAGCGTCGCCGAACGGGATTTTCATCGTTTCGCCGAGGAAGCGCACCCGGGCGGATGTGTCGACGCCGCGGGCGCCGGCGAAGATCTGGAGAGTGACGTTTGGTCCGTCCAGTTTTATGACCTGCGCCAAGGAGGTTCCCGCGCGAGACTCCACCTCTGCTATTTCATTGTATTTCACGCCTTCGGCGCGAAGCGTGGCTACAGAGCCCGAAAGGGCATCGATTTTATGGTATACCTTGTTGTTGAACATCTCTTGCACTCCCGAAGGAACGGTTGTATTATAGCCTTTTCACCGCTTTAAATCAATCAGGAAATGAACACGCGCCGGTCGACGGGAATATCCGCCTCCGGCGCGTGAAGGTTGTGGCATGGACTAACGCAGCACCACTGGGCCGAGAAGACCGGACGGTGTAAGTTTAGTGTCTTTCGTGAAATAATTCCAGTCGGTAAAGCACTTGCGCCCCTTGGAAGGACGTGCGGCAATTCCTTTCTTGAACCATTCGGGGAAACTCTCCAGATACCATCCGCCAGGATAGACCGCCTTCACGAATTTGCAATCCGGCGGTTCCTGCTCGTCACCGATCAAACGGTTGGCCCATACGTTCGTAAACTCGATTTCGAGCGCATTCTCACCCTTGCGCAGGTCGCCCTGCGAAAGGCGGATCTCGTAAGGTTCGCACCATACGGGTTCAAACGCCTTGCCGTTCAGTATGACCTTGGCGATCTGTCCGTTGCAGTTTCCGAGCGAGAGGATGCACGGCGCGGAGCCACCGTCGAAAGTGAACTTCACGGAGTATTTCGCCGTACCGCTAAAGTACTTTACGTCGGGGTCGGAATTTGAAGTCCAGTCCGCCAATTCCGCCATTTCTACCGTCTTCCCGCCGAACGCCACGCGCCACGGGGACGTGACAGACAGGGCGGCGACCTTGCCTATGGCCGGCTTGGGCAGTTTCTGGTAATAATCGCTGTCTGCATTGGGGACCAGCGAACCGGCGGGCTTGCGCAACACTAGGAATCCCGTGCCGCAAGGCGGCAACTGTATCGGGGCGCGTCCTTTTTTGTCGAGGGCGAGAGGCGCAATGATTCCAGTTACGGGATCGAACCATTCCGGAGCCTTGCCGACGTTTGGAAGTCCCATGTTCATCGACGCGGAATGGCCGGAATGGTTCACCACGAAGAACGAGTACCTACCGTCGTCCTCGCGTGCGAATGCCGTAAGAGGTGAACCTGCCGGGGTAATATCGTTGCCGACAATGCGTATGTTGCTTGGTTTGCCCCACTGAAGCATCGCCTGGCAGCGGTTGAGGTATGAGTAGAAGCCTTTGCCGTTTTTCGCCCAAGTCTGATGGCGTCCGAAATGCGTGCCCCAGCGTCCCATGACCTTGCCGGGCAGGAATTCGTCCGGCCACGACTGCAGCGGACACGTGTGGAGCGTCATGCGATTGATGCCACGGTATAACTGCGAATCGCCCGCCGCCTTGAGGAGGTAGGGCGTCTCGTTCCAACTGCACGCACCCGGACCGGACGTGAACGCCTCGGCCTCGATTATGTTGTGGCGTTTGCCGCCTGGACCTGTCCATTTATCCCAGTCCATGCGGTTGTGGATCTTGCGATCGAGGTTCGGACGGTACCAGAACTCGGTCATCAAACGGTCTACGTGCGCGGCGCACTCGCGGGTGCTGAACGGGCCGGTGTACGGCTCGCAGGCGAACTCAAGTCCAACCGCCGCCAGCTTTTCGTGCATGATTTTGAAAAGAACGTCACGGTATAGATCCTTGATCGTGCGATCGTAATCGGCACGGAACTTTGCTTCGGCCTCCTTGTTAGGCGCGACGGACGTCTTGAACCCGCCGAGGATTGGGAGGTAGGGCAGCGGGTCGTATCCGCGACGCGCCGTGAACTCCGCGCGCATGTTGGGCGTCCAGGAAGGCTTGCCGGCCTCGTAGCTGTCGAGCAGAATGAACTTCAGTCCGCGTCCTATCTGGTCGCCGACATATTTCTTGAGGTCGCCGATCACGTGGTCCATGTGGAATGCTATAGCCTCTGGGTTCATCTTGTCGCATTCCAGACCGAACGCCTCCCACTGGTTCGGCTGCGTGAAAGAACCCATTGGAATGTGCTGGACGCGCACGCCGTCCACGACGGCGATTTCCTGGAGGTCGGTGCGGCGGGAAGGGATGTCCGGTTTCTTGAACGGCCCCTTCGCTCCAACCTGCACCGGGAACGGGGAATGTGCCGTAAGCGAAATCTGCGCTTCGGCGTTCGTCACGTTGAACACGAGTTCACGCATCGAGAGACGCGCCGGAATCCACGGGCCGCCGGTCGAGGTGTAGCCCGGGCAGTTGTGGAGGCCGATTTCGATGCCGCGCTTCTCGGCCTCTTCGCACGCGAAGCGGACGTACTTCCACCATTCTGGCGTGAAGGCCACGAGTTCGCCGGCTGGATTGTCCAGTATCTTGGTCGCCCATGGAGAACACACGTCGGCCATGCCGAAAATGGTCGCCGCGCCGATTCCGACTTCC
>JAFPNP010000087.1 GCA_017411125.1 Kiritimatiellia bacterium | reverse complement strand
GCTGCGTGGTGTTTGCAGAAGACATGCTGACCACGCAGAACGAGCTGAACAGCGCCGTCGCGACGGCGGGACGGATCGCCGTGGTGGTGGTTACGCCGCGCTTCGAGCGCGACGGCTGCGGAGACGGCGGGCTGCCGGCGGGGGCGACGCTCCTCGTGCGCTGCATCGAGGCGCCGGCGCTGCGCGCCAGGCGGCGCGGCTACACCGCGCTCGCGGCGGCAGAGGCCGTGGCGCACGCGCTGGACTCCGACGGCATCGGATGGCAGAGCATAGAGCAGACGTCGGACGCCCAGCGCGGCGTCGTGACCGCCACGGCCGAGTTCGGAGTGTCGATACTCCTGTCGGAAGAACAGGCATCTCTTTCCCCGGAAGATCCGGAGTAAAACAAACCAAGCAACGAAAGGAACGGAAAAATGTCAGCAACAACCTCGAAAGCGAAATGGGGCGTGAGCGGCCCCAGCGCCGGCACCGGCATCGTCTGGGAGACGGTGAACACCACGTCGTCGCCGGTGTCGGCGGACGTGCCGGACGAAGACGGCGCGGTCGTCGAGATCGTCAAGTACGACACCCGCTACGAGTTCAACGGCACGTGCCACGGCCCGAACGCGCCCTCGTTCGACGGCGACAAGTTCACGCACGACGGCAAGACGTACTGCGTGGACGCGATCGAGGAGGCGGGCACGTACAACAATATAACGCGCTGGACGGTGCGCGGCCACGCCTTCGCGAAATGCAGCACGGTGACGGATGTCAGCAGCGGCTCGTAAGCCATGAGCGAAGAGAATCCCAGAAAGGCGATGGCGGCGCTGCTGCCGCTCGCGGCGGAGTGTCCCTGCGGCGCGGTCGTGCGCCCGGTGACGCTCGGCATGTGGGCGGCGCTGGAGCGCATAGGCTCGCCGCTCGTGACGGGCGCGGAGCCGAAAGACGCCCTGGAGCTCGTGCCGTCGCTCTACCTGCTCACCCACGACCCACGGGAAGTGCTGAAAGCGTCGTTCTTCGAGGACGCCGTGGCGTGGGCGGACACGATGCCCGTCAGCGCGCTGGCCGAAATCCGCGCCGCGTGCGACCGGCAGGTCGGCGCCATGCGCGACGTGCTGCCGGAGTCGAAAAAAAAAACGAGCCCTCGGACGGCTGGATCGCGAACTGGGTCTACCGGACGTGCCGGGAGTTCGGCTGGAGCTTCGAAGAAACGATGTGGGGAGCGCCCGCGAGCGCGGTCGCGCTGCTCATGCGGCAGCCGCGGCTCGCCGAAAACAGGATATTCCCGCTGAGCGAAATCGAGAAGATAGACGATGGCCGGCAAGAACCTTGACATAAAGCTCGTGGTGGACGACGCCGAGGCGAAGCGCAAGATCCGCGAAACCGCCGCCGAGGCGGCGAAAGCCGCCGCGCCGACGCCGGGCTCCGTCCCGGCCAAGGCCGGCGCGGAGGCCGGCCCTCCCAAGACCGGCGCTCTCCGCCCCGCCGCCGACGCCGAGGCGGCGAAAGCCGCCGGCGACGCGGCGAAGGGCATGGACGAGGCCGGGCGCAAGGCGCGGGAACTGGCCGGGGCGGCCGGCGGCGCCGGAACGGCGTTCCAGCGCGTGACGCGCTCTTTCGCCGGCGTCGCCGTTTCGATGGGGCTGAACTACGCCAGGCAGTTCACGCGGGAGGGGTCCGCCGCCTACAACGCGCTGGGCTTTGCTTCGAGCGCCGTCGGCGGCATGGCCATGGGCGCGGCGGCGGGCTCGGCCATCGGCGCGAAATACGGCCCGCTGGGGGCGGCGGCCGGCGCGGCGGCGGGCGCGGGCAAAGGGCTGCTGGACGTCGGCAAGGCCGGCGCCGACCGCATGAGATCGGAGGCCGAGGAGAGGGCGGCGAACTCCGCAACCCTGCGCGGAATGGTGGAGGCGCAGGACGCCGCGAGGGCGTTCAAGGCGACGCTGGACAAGGTGGGCGACGCCGAGAAGTCGCTCGCCGAGCGCCAGAGGCTGCTTGCCGCAGAGATAAAGAAGCGCGAGGAGGCGGACAAGCGGCTCACGGACGCCGCGATGCGCGCGGGCCAGCGAGTTTCGGCGGACGACCCGGACGCGCAGAAGCGTTTCGCCAAGGCCGTGTCGGAACAGGGGCGCAACGCCTCGGAGCTGGACGCCCTGCGCGAAGTCCAGAAGCAGCTCGAGGAAGAATCCAAAGCCAAGGCGAAAGCCGCCGCCGAGCAGCGCAAGGCGAACGAAGAGACGCTGCAAGGCACGCTGGAGGCGCAGAACGCCGCGAGGGCGTTCAAGGCGACGCTGGACCAGGTGGGCGACGCCGAGAAGTCGCTCGCCGAGCGCCAGAGGCTGCTGGCCTCGGAGATAGCGAAGCGCGAGGAGGCGGACAAGTCGCTCGCCGAGACCGCCCGCAAGGCGGCGCAGGGCGTCGCGGATCCAGGCGCGGACACGGCCGAAGCGCAGAAGCGTTTCGCGAAGGCGATGGCGGACATGAACCGCAACGCCTCTGAGCTGGACACGCTGCGCGCGCTCCAGGAGCAGCTCAAGGCCGAAGCGACGGCGGCATCCCGCCGATCGCGTCCAGCGAGTGGGCGCCGGGCAGGAAGGCGAAGACCACGCTGGCGAAGACCGGCGAGTCCACCTCATCCGCCGGCAAGATCACGCTCGCCGCCGCCCGGGACACCGCGCCCGACGCGCTTCTCTCATCGGCCTACGCCCACGACATGCGGTCCGGCGCGGGCCGGGCCCGCTGGCACGGCGGCAACCCCGCGAGCGAGTACCGCACGAACGAAACGACCCGCATCATCGAGCGCGTGGACGTCTACCCCGACGGCTGGACGTTCGTCGACCCGGCCTCGCGCCGGAGGGCACTCACGCCGGATGAGGCCGCCGAGCGTGCCGCAAAGCGCCGCACGGCGCGGCAGGCGCGGATCGAGCAGTTGCAGACGAGCATCGACGCATACCGTGCGCAGCTCGCCGTCCCCGCGACCAACGACGAGCTGATCGTCTCGCAGACCCATACGCGGCTCCGCATTGCGTCCCTGCAGCGGATCCTCGACCGCCTGACCGCGCCGGCTAGCACGAACGAGGTTGTGATAACCGTCGTACCTCCGGGCTGATGATCTTTTTTTCCGACAGGACCTCCACCGCACATCTCAGGGCGACAGGCACAGCGTGATTTTCCCAACTCGACTAGAATCCCCATGTTCTGCAAGCCGATTTTCCCAACTTGCAAACGCCGTTCAAAAACCTCTGAAGTCCTGTTTCCTCTAGGCTCAATCCAGCCTTTCCCATATTCCCGGGTCGCCCTGAAGCCACCACCTGCCCTTCGCCACCATGCCCCATGCCGCCGCCGGGAGGGAAGCAACTTGTTGCATTCCTCTTTGTTCCGCCTATGCCGTTTCAATGCCGGCAAACATGTAATCTTTTGCCGGCAAGCGTGTATACAAGGCAAACAACCAAGAGAAGGAGAAACACCTATGGCAATCATATCCAATTCAAGCGTTCAGCGCACGTTCAGTCCGGCTAAGACCTGGACCGCTAACACCATTGCCAGTCTTGGCGACGACGGGCGAGTCGCGAAAAACGGCGAGTATGGCGGTATGTTTAGCGCTTTGAGCCGCACCAAGGCCGAGAAGGCACAGAACAACCGCGTCCGTACCCAGCTCCTGCAGTCGCTCGGACAGACGTTCAGCCTCTCCGGCATGGGCGAGAAGGACGGCAAGGTCACGTTCTCGGCCGATTTCATGAAGCAGCTCGAGAACCTTCTCGGCGGCGCGCTCAAGCGCAGCGATTTCAAAATCGCCGCAGACGGCACGGTTACCTCCGGCAAGCCCCTCACCGCGCGTCGCATCAACGCGATCATCGCCAAGGCAAAAGCTGTTGCCGCAGCCGGGATCAGCGCGTCCGGCGGCATCTCCGTCGATACGGCGATGGGCCGCGTGAAGACCAATTTCGGACTGCGCAAGGCCGTGTACGAACCCTACTTCGACAAATTGGAGACGATCAAGCGGGAGACCGCGAAGGCCCCGGAGCATGTCAAGAAGTTCTTCGCCAGGATGGAGACGATTCTGCGCTTCATCGCCAACGAGGTCGACGTGGACCGCTTCTCAAAGAGCGACGACGACAGGAGTTTTCTCCGCAACAGTCCGGCCTACGAATGGGAGCGAGACCTTGCCATTGCCAACAAAGACAAGAAGGCGCTTGACAAGCTCACGCCGGAATTCCAGTATTTCGACGCGAAGACTGGAAAGCACGAGACACTCGGCGGTACTGCGAAATGGCAGCTCAACGTGCTCTCCCCGAAGACCGGCGGCGGCTTCATCCACCTCGAACGCGCGAAGTTCGTTTCCGGAAAATCGACGGACATCGCCCCGTTGCGCAAGTACATCGCGGACAACTTCCGTCTGCTGGCCACCAAGTCGATCGACCTCTACTTGGCCTGCAAAGAGGCGGACGCGGCCAACGGCAACACCGACAATATCAAAGCGTTCTTCGACCACCTCGAAGACCCCGGCGCCTGCATCGAGGACCAGGGGCTGCACCTCGTCGATTTCGAGAACGAGCACTTAGTCGACCACAGCAACGCCGTTTCAGCCGACTATGCCGCAGAATTGGAGAAGGCCGCCGACAATGCCGACTACGAGGCCGCAGGCGAGGCGCCGACGGGCGAAAAGCTCATCAACAACGAGATCGACTTCCTGTGCTACCGCTACCAAGGGCCCGACGCCAAGAAGTTTCAGGATTCGGAGGACTGGAAGGACTTCTCCGCCACGGTAAAGGCGAGACTCCTCCCGAAGGGCGAACCTGCGCCAAATGTGAGCGTGGTCAAAGCCTTCCAGAAGCCCAGCGGCGCCTACGAGTTCAAGCCGGTAATGGTGAACGGCAAGCAGCTCGTCCGCCCGCTCACGGCGGAGTACATCGACGAGATCGGCCCAGCCTGCCTCGCGAACGCCACTGCGGTCTGACGAGTCGTGCCACAAGACGCCAGAATCCTACAAACCCCGCTTGTTCGCAAGCGGGGTTTGCTTTGCCCGGAACACCCGGCCTCCCGTCCCGCCGACGGAGAATTTATACTGCAAAATTCGACGTCGGGCATGGGCGAATTGCCTATGGCAAGCTATTATGGTATAATCTTCCCGTTCAACGAAGGACTGTCTTAACATGTGGAACTATTCTGAAAAGATGATGGACCACTTCCGGAACCCCCGGAACGTGGGAACGATCGACAAGCCCGACGGCACGGCCACCGTCGGATCGCTCGCCTGCGGCGACGCGCTCACTTTCCAATTCAAGCTGGACGGCGCCGGACGGATCAAGGAAGCGAAGTTCCAGACTTTCGGCTGCGCCAGCGCAATCGCCTCTTCGAGCGCCCTCACGGAAATGGTGCTGGGCAAGACGCTGGAAGAGGCGTCCAAGATCACGAACAAGGAAATAGCCGACTATCTCGGCGGCCTGCCGCCGCAGAAGATGCACTGTTCCGTCATGGGCCGCGAAGCTCTCGAAGCGGCGATAAAGAACTACAAGACCGGCGAGAACTCCGACCGCAACCTCGAGGACACGATGCTCTGCACCTGCTACAACGTGAGCGAGAACGAGGTGCGCCGCGTCATAACCGAAAACTCCCTCACCTCCGTCGAAGAGGTCACCAACTTCACGAAGGCCGGCGGCGGCTGCGGCAAGTGCAAGCCCAAGATCCAGGCCATCCTCGACGAGATCAACGGGGGCGCCAAATGAAGCTCGGCTTCGACAACGAGAAGTATCTCGCCGAGCAGAGCGAGGAAATCCGCCGCCGCGCCGCGAAATACGGAAAGCTCTATCTGGAGTTCGGCGGCAAACTGATGAACGACTTCCACGCCGCGCGCTGCCTGCCGGGCTACGACCCGAACGTGAAGCTGCGCCTTCTCCAGTCGCTGAAGGACCAGGCGGAGATAATCCTCTGCATCTACGCCGGCGACATCGAGCACAAGAAGATGCGCGCCGACTTCGGCATTTCCTACGCGGACGACGCTTTGAAGCTGATCGACGACCTCAAGCGCCTCGGACTTCTCTTCCGCGGCGTCGTCATCACGCGGTACCAGGGCCAGCCCGCCGCGCAGCAGTTCCGCCAGCGCCTCGAGCACCGCGGCATAAAGGTCTACTTCCACTACGTGACGCAGGGCTACCCCTCGGACGTGGAAACCATAGTATCCGAGGCCGGCTACGGCAAGAACGAATTCGTGCCCACCGAACGCCCCGTCGTCGTCTGCACCGCCCCCGGGCCCGGCTCCGGCAAGTTCGCCACATGCCTCTCGCAGATATACCACGAATACCGCCATGGGCGCAAGGCCGGATACTCCAAGTTCGAGACGTTCCCGGTCTGGAACATGCCGCTGGACCATCCGCTCAACGTCGCATACGAAGCCGCGACCATCGACCTCAAGGACTGCAACATGATCGACCCGTACCATCTGCAGGCCTACGGCAAGACGGCGGTAAACTACAACCGCGACATCGACGCCTTCCCCCTTCTGCGCGCCATCTGGGAGAAGATGACCGGCGGCGAATGCCCGTACAAGTCGCCGACCGACATGGGCGTGAACAGGATCGGCTTCGGAATCATCGACGACGGCGTGGTGCAGGAGGCGTCGCGCCAGGAGGTCATACGCCGCAACCTGCGCTACCTCTGCGACTTCGCCAAGGGCGTGGCCGACCGCGACAGCGTGAACCGCGCCGAAGCGCTCATGCGCAAACTCGGCCTGAAGACCGAAGACCGCATCCCCGTCGAAGCCGCCCGACAGGCGGCGCAGGACGCAAAAGACGCCGGCAAGGGCAAAGCCGGCGGCAACATCGTCTCCGGCGCAGCCATCCAGCTCAAGGACGGACGCATCATAACCGGACGCAACTCCGACGAGATGCACGCCGCCGCCGCAATGATGCTAAACGCCGTGAAGGCCCTCGCCGGAATCCCCGCGCAGATCCCTCTCATCGCGCCCAACGTGATACAGTCCATCGCCCACATGAAGCACGACATTCTCAAGGGCGGATACACCTCGCTCAACCTGGACGAGGCGCTTATCGGGCTTGCGATATCCTGCACGACGAACCCCACCGCCCAGATCGCCACGGAGAAGCTCAACGAGCTGCGCGGCTGCGAAGTGCACATGACGCACATCGTCACGCCCGGCGACGAGGCCGGCCTCCGCCGCCTCGGGTGCCGCTTCACGAGCGACCCGTACTTCGCGACGAACGCCCTCTTCACGGCGGGCGAGTAGCAAAGGGCGGAACGGCGCATGGGAGTGTTGCTCGCAAGCGAACGGCGGACGGCGAAAGGACGCGTCTTCCTCGCGTTCGTCTACGCCGTCCTCGTCCTCGGCGGCCTGACGATGGTGCTGCCGTTCATGATAATGATCGCGTCGAGCCTCTCCGGCCCCTACGACTACAACCGCCACTCGCCCGTTCTCCGCGCGCTCTGGAACCGCGACGACCGCTTCGTGCGCTCCCTGTCGACCTACTTCCAGCGTTTTCCCCGCGACGTGTACCCAGACGCGCCGGAGGGATGGAGCGGATGGCAGACCGTAGCGCGCGACGCTGAAGGCGTGGCCGCGTTCGCCGCGAAGCACCTTCAGCCCGCCTGGACCAACCTCGCCGTCCGCGCCGAATGGAAGCGGCGCGCGGAAACGTTCCGCGCCCGCGCGCTCGCGTGGGACATCGACCGCACGACCTGTTCCTACGACGCGCGCGACGTGGCGCCGTTCGTGGAGTCGCGCATCTCGCTCGACGAGCTGAACCGCACGTGGCCCGTGCGCCACCGCAGTTTCTTCGACATATCCTTCACGGCGGAATCGAAGATTCCCCTCGGCCACGCGTCGTGGAAGCCGCCCAAGGACGACCCGAAGTACGCGATGTGGTGCGCGTTCAAGGATTCGTACAGGCGGCGCATGGTCTCCGACGGCGACTACATCTGCCGCACACTCCCCTTCCCGCTCGCCGCCGGCGCGGACGACGCGGCGGACATACGCGCCGCCATCGCGACGCAGTTCATAGAGCACGGCGACCGCGACTTCTGGCGCAGCGCGTTCGCGAACTACCGCCTCGTCGCGGACTATCTCTTCGTGCGCGGACGCGCCTTCGCCAACACGCTGATACTCGTGCTGCTCACCGTCCTCGCGCACCTCACCGTGAACCCTCTCGCCGCCTACGCGCTTTCGCGCTTCAAGATGCGCGGCACGGAACAGATCCTGCTTTTCCTCCTCGCCACGATGGCGTTCCCCGCCGCCGTCACTGCGATTCCCGGCTTCCTGCTGGTGCGCGACCTGGGGCTGCTGAACACCTTCGCCGCGCTCGTGCTGCCGACCGTGGCGAGCGGGATGTCGATATTCATCCTCAAGGGATTCTTCGACGCCCTTCCGCGCGAACTGTACGAAGCCGCCGCGATCGACGGCGCTTCGGAGTGGACGGTGTTCCGCAGGATAACCCTTCCGATGACTACGCCCATCCTCGCCGTGAACGCGCTCAACAGCTTCCTCGCCGCGTACAATTCGTGGGAATGGGCGTTCCTCGTGTGCCAGAAGGAATCGCACTGGACGCTCGCCGTGTGGATGTACCAGATGAGCCAGCAGTTCGCGGGGCAGCCATGGTGCGTCATGGCCGGGTTCGTCATAGTCTCGATTCCCACCGCCGCCGTGTTCCTCGCCTGCCAGAAAGTCATCCTGCGCGGCATCGTGCTGCCGTCGATGAAATAAGGCGTGGGACAAACCGGCGTGTTTTTGGTATACTTTCGGTCGTGGCAAAGCGCATAGATCACGCCGCGCGTCGGCAATTCATCGTGGAGCGGGCAATGGGCCTGTTCGCGAGGATGGGCTATGCCAAGGTTTCGTTCCTCACCATATCGGAAGCGACGGGCGTCGCGCGCACCGCTTTCTACCGCTACTTCAAGACGAAGCGTGAGATATTCGACGCCGCGATCCACGGCTGCACGCACGAAATCAAGGTCGCCATCGCCGCGATCGCCGAACAGCCTCTGCCGGTCGCGGAAAGGCTCGTGCGCGTGGTGGACAAGGTGGTGGACACCCTTTTCGAGCGCAAGCAGTTCCTCCTCGCCATCTACGCGTTCGTGATCGACATGGTGCGGCGCGGCGAAGACATGCGCTCGCGCATAGCGCTTTTCACCGGCGGGCTGAGGGAACTGTTCTTCCGGCTGCTGGAAGAAGGCGTGCGCGACGGGGAGCTGTCCGCCGACACCGACCCGAAGCTCACGTCGGACGTGCTGTTCGCCCTTCTGGAGAGCGTCGTCCTCCGGATCCTTCTCGACGTCGAACACGACGCCGAGAAATCGAAACTCCGCTTTGCGGCGATGGTGCGTTCCATCGCCAGGAACAAAAAACACAGCAACAAAGAAAGGTAGTGCGCCATGGCGGAAAATGAAGTACGGGTCACCGAGACCCAATCGTGGGGATCGCGCCTAGGCGATTCCATCAAGGGAGTGCTGTTCGGGCTTGCGCTCTTCATTGCGGGCTTCCCTGTCCTCTTCTGGAACGAGGGACGCGCCGTGGCGACGGCCAAGGCACTCGACGAGGGCGAGGGAGCGTGCATATCGGTGGAGTCGAACGCGAAGGTCGATCCGGAAATGGAGGGCAAGCTCGTCCACATGACCGGCAAGGCGGACACGAAAGACATCCTCGCCGACGACGCGTTCGGCGTGAGCGTGAACGCCATCGCGCTCAAGCGCAAGACGGAAATGTTCCAGTGGGTCGAGCACTCGTCCACGAAAGAGAAGAAGAACCTCGGCGGAAGCGTCACCAAGGAAACGGTCTACAAGTATTCGCAGGAATGGAGCGAGACCGCGATCGATTCCAGTTCCTTCAACACGCCGGCCGGGCACGAAAACCCCGGCGCGATCGAATTCCCGTCCGAGTCGAAGCGCGCGGCGAACGTCTCGTTCGGCGCGTTCAGGCTGAACGAAAGCCAGATAGGCCGCATCGGATCGGAACAGGCGTATGCGTTCCCGGCCGGATTCACGTGCAAGGTCTCCCGCGTGCAGATGCAGGGCAACGCGATCCTCGTGCCGAACCTGGCGACGCGCTCGAACGAGAAGAACGTGCGCGACGTGGCGACGCAGCCGCGCGTGGGCGACATGCGCGTCACCTTCTCCGTCGTCCTCCCGCACGACATCTCGATCGTCTCCAAGCAGAAAGGCGACTCCTTCACGGGCTACCTCGCGAAATCCAAGAAGAAGGTGGACATGCTCTCCGACGGAACGAAAGAAGCCGCCGAGATGTTCGAGGCCGCCCGCAGCGCGAACACGTTCCTGACGTGGCTGGTGCGCCTCGGCGGTTTCCTTCTCATGTTCATCGGCCTGTCCACGGCGCTCAAGCCGCTGTCGGTGCTGGCCGACGTGCTTCCGATCCTCGGCGACATAGTCGGCGTGGGCGCTGGAATCGCCGCCGGGCTCGTGGCGTTCGCGTGCGCCATTCTCACCATCGGCGTCGCGTGGCTGTTCTACCGTCCTCTCGTCGGCGTGCCGCTCGTCGTCGCCGGCGGAGCGCTGCTCGTGAAGTCGATCCTGAAGAAGAAAAAGGCAGCCGCGGCGCGTTGAGGACAACGCGCCCTACCAAACGAAACAGCAAGGATAAAGGAATGTTTATAAAGCTCACAAAGTCCGACGGCTCGCCGGTATGGATGAACCCGGAGTTCATCGTGCGCGTCGAGCCGTGGAAATCCGGATCGGCCGTCGCCGTCGC
>JAFPNP010000086.1 GCA_017411125.1 Kiritimatiellia bacterium | reverse complement strand
GCCGTCCCGTCCTAAACCAAGTTTTGCGAACGAGCGCAGCCGAGTTAGGCTGCGCGTAAACGGAAGTTGCAAAAGAAAGTTGTTTATGTTGTTTCCATCAAATCCATCGCCGCATGGCACTAGCGTGCCATATTTCCACGCCGTTGGAGCGCGGCGCGAAGTGACGCACGTCGCAGCCGATGGCAGACCTACCGCGCCGCGGCTTCTTCGATCTTGGCGACCAAGGCGTCGCGGGCGGACGCGAACTCCGGCGTGTCCGACTTGATGTTGTTCCAGTCGATGAACGCCTGCTGGAGAGACATGAAGAACGCGCGCATGTCGTCCTTCGTCGCGAAGCCGTACTCCGCGAGAAGCGCCTTTTCCACAACGTCGAACATCGTCTTCTGGCGGTCCTCCGGCGTGGAGGCGTCCACTTCCGAAAAGGCGTTCTGCTGGAGATACACCGTGTCGAGGAACTCGCTCTTCAGGTAGACCGCGAAGTCGGCAAGGCTCGTGCCCTCCTCGCCGACGACCTTCATCATCTGCCCCACCTCGTTGCCCTTGCGCAGGATCGCGCGAGCCCTTTCGACGCGGGCCGAATCGATCACGGGCGGATAATGGCTCCAGCTGTCGAGCGGGTCGATTGCAGGATAGCGGCGGGCGTCGGAACGCGCGCGGCTGAGACCGTGGAAGCCGCCCACGACCTTGAGCGTGGCCTGCGTCACGGGCTCGTCGAAGTTGCCGCCGGCGGGCGACACGGTTCCTCCGATAGTGACGGAACCGACGGAGCCGTCCTTCAGCTTCACGCGCCCGGCGCGCTCGTAGAACGCGGCGATGCGCGATTCGAGGTAGGCGGGAAACGCCTCTTCGCCGGGGATTTCCTCGAGACGCCCGGAAAGCTCGCGCATGGCCTGGGCCCAGCGGCTGGTGGAGTCCGCAAGCACCAGCACGTTCAGCCCCATCTGGCGATAGTATTCGGCAAGCGTGACCGCGGTGTACACCGAAGCCTCGCGGGACGCGACCGGCATCGACGACGTGTTGCAGATGATCACCGTCCGGTCCATCAGCTTCTTGCCCGTGCGCGGGTCGTCGAGCTCCGGGAACTCCTTCAACATCTCCACCACCTCGCCGGCGCGTTCGCCGCAGGCGGCGGAAACGACCACGTCCACCTTCGCGTACCGCGCCGTCGTTTGCTGCAGAACCGTCTTGCCCGCGCCGAACGGCCCGGGGATGCAATACGTACCGCCGACGGCGACGGGGAAGAACGTGTCGATCGTGCGCACGGAAGTGACGAGCGTCTCGACCGGCGCCAGTCGCTCCAGATAGCATTTGATCGGCACTTTCACAGGCCAACGCTGCATCATCTGCACCTTCGTCTCGCGCCCGTCCGGCCCGCGCAGCGTTCCGATGTCGTCCACGACGGTGTAGTCGCCGGCCGGCGCGAGGCTCTCGACCGTCCAGACGCCGGCGAACGCGAACGGCACCATGATCTTGTGGTGGAAGATCCCTTCCGTGACCCAGCCAAGCTCTTCGCCGGCCGTCAGGCGCGCGCCGGGCTTCGCCGTCGGATGCCAATCCCATTTCCGCTCGCGGGGAAGGCCCGGCAGGTACATTCCGCGCTGGAGGAAGAAACTGCGCTGCAGCCCCTCCTTTTCCTCGACCTCCTTTGCAAGTTCGGGCAGCGGATTCTGCAATCCGTCGTATACCTGCGTCAAGATTCCGGGGCCGAGTTCGGCGGCGAGAAGGTTGCCGGAAAACTCCACGCGGTCGTCCACCATCAGTTCCGACGTGGACTCGAACACCTGCATGTCGCAGCGCGTGCCGCGCACGCGCACGATCTCCGCCATGAGCTTCCTGTCGCCAAGCACGGCGTAGCCGACCTCGTTCTGGGCGACGGCCCCGTCGAAGGCGACCGTTATCATGTTTCCGTTTACGGCGACGATTTTTCCTGTTGCTTGAGCTTGCATCATTGTTGTCCCTTGAGGACTTGATCGGGCGAGGACGCCGCGGTCAGTCGGTTGAAAACTTCGTTTCCGGCGTCCGCGTCGAGCGCGGAGCGGCGGATGCATATTGCGAGGCGGATCGCGTACGCGAACGCCGCCGGCTCGGAAAGCGGCGACGCGACGGGGACGAGTTCGCCCGCCGCGTCCCAGCGCACCTGGTCGAGCGCGCGTTCGCGCCTGGCGGGATCCTGCTCCTGGAACGCCGCCGCGATGCGGTTCGCCCAGTAAAGCGAACACCCCTCGGCCGGACGGCGCCATTTGGCGGGCTCCTGCCCCGCCCTGCGCGCGCGTTCGGCGGCGGATGCGTTGCGCATCTGCGTCTCCAGGTCGCGCCAGCGTTCGGCGACGGGATGGCTTGACGGCGCGCACGCCAGCGCGGCCTCGATGCCAGCAGCCGCGCCGTCGCCGAGCTGTTCGCGGCAGGCGGCGAGAAAACGCTCCATCGTCATGGACGCGGGACCGTCCGGCGGAATGGACGGGAGCGAGGCTATCAAGTAGTCGGCTGCCATCGGCCTGCCCTACTTCAAAAGCGCGGCGAGATCGGGGCGGAGACGTCCGGCAAGAGCCTCGGCGATCGCGGCGTCGGTGAAGTCGTGCTCCACGCGTCCGCCGTCCAGCTTGACGGTGAATCCCGTTCCGGTGGTTTCATCCTCCACCACCTTCACCCCGCCCTTCGCATCCGCCGCGAGCTGTGCGCGGAGCGCTTCGGCGAACTTGGCCGCCCCGGCGACTTCCGCATCTCCTTCTGCGGACACCAGACTCTTGACCGCCTCGCCTGCAAGCGCGACGGCGTCTGCGGCGAGAGCCTCCTTCACGTCTTTCGCCAACAAGTTGGTCAGAAGGCGCGTGACGTCCTCCTTCACCTCCAGCACGGTATCGCGCGCGGCCTGGCGAATCGTCTCGCGGGCGCGTTCCGCATAAGCCTCGGCATCCGCCTTGCCCTTCTCTGCGGCGGCTTTGGCGTCGTCCGCCGCCTTTTTGGCCAATGCCTCCGCATCGGCCTTCGCCTTCGCGACGATGGCCGCCGCCTCGGCGTTTGCCTTGTCCACGCCGTCACGCTGGATCTTCTCCAGGAGCTGCTGTAGTTCTTCTGCCATAGTTTCTCCAAAAAAGTTGCGCCTATTATACACTTCCGTACCCGAAAAGTCAAAGGCGCGTCCAGAGGCCGCGCCCGGCCCCGCCGCTTCGGGAGGGCCGGGCGCAGCCCCGGCCTTCGCATTAGGCCAGCGTCGCCTTGGCGCTGGTGGTCTTGGTGAGGCCGTCGGGCGTCGTGATATCCATCGTGAACGTCACTTCCGTGCCGGCGGGGACGTCGCCGAACGCGGTCGGCCACGCCATCTTTATGAGGTCGTCGCTCACGATCGACGGAAGGATGGTCTCCTCCTGCGCGGATTCGCCCTCCTTCCACGTGAACTTGTAGTGCACCTCGTCGTCGGCGGTGATGCCGAGGTTCCTGCCGTTCGCCAGAATCGGCGCGCCCTCGATGAGCTTGCCGCGCACCGCGCCCGCGCTGTCGCTGATGAGGAACTCGATCTTCGGG
>JAFPNP010000085.1 GCA_017411125.1 Kiritimatiellia bacterium | reverse complement strand
AGCACGACCTCGTCGGTATCGGCAATGGCCTTGCCGCTGGCGTCGATACCGCCGAACGTCGCGCCGTCCTTCGTCCACACGAGCGCGTAGCACTCGCCGTCCATCACCGTTTTGCCGTCGGCGTACTTGTCCGGCCCGACCGTGGAGAACCCAAGCAGGGAGTCGTTGATACCGGCCGTCGCGGCGAACGCGAACCCGGCAACGCCAACCATCGTCATCAGTTTCTTCATTTCAAACCTCTTTTCTTGTTTTCAAAGTGCAATCAGTTGCTGCTCGTCGCGCGAAGCCTGTAGTACTTCACCTCGCCCTGCGTCTTCGGAAGGTCGACCGAAACAGTGGTCGCTCCCGCCGTCACGTCCGTGCTCGTCTTCGTATTGAAGGTCTTGTCGCTGCCGACATCCAACACGACCTTGCGTCCCGTCGTTGCAATCGTTTCAGGAATGGTGAAAGTCACCTGCGTGGAAGTCGTGCTCATTTCCTTGAGCGCGAACGTCTCGGTGCTGAACGGAGAAAGGCAACGCTCGTAGCTTTCGGCGGCGGTGTAGTTGCCGTACTTCTTAGTCGCGTCCCATGCGATGCCGTTGTCGTCGTACCACTTGAGCGGAACCGAACCGCCCGCAGCAATAATTGCGTTCGCCCCGTCGGTACCATTGATGAGGTACGTATGAGAGCCGTCCTTGTCCAGCACAACTTCGTCGATGGCCGTGCAGCCGCTCACGGAAAGCCCGGCAATCTTCGCGCTGGAATTCGGATTTTTGGCAAGCTTGTACCAAGAGCCAGTGGTCGTCGAGCTAGGGGTCTTCGTACCGTTCGCTGTCTGGTAGCCGTACTCGGTCATCTTGGGTTCGCCGTTGATGCGAACCTGGCAACGGTTGTTGGTATAGTCGAATTTGAGGCTGACGCGCACCCATTCATCCGCCGTTACGGTTTTACCCAGCGGGCACCAACCCGCCGTGCCGTCCGGCTTCGTGCAGTAGACCTTGAGCGCACGGTCCGAATCGACGGCGACGGCGACCTGCACGTTCGCCTCCTCCGGCGCCGAGAGAGCATCGTCCGGTATTGAAGCCTTAATCATCATGTCCACAAGACCGGAGTTCGAACCGTTGACACTGCTTGCATCGTAAGCTGCCGATCCCTCGACCACCAGAACCTTGTTCTCGCTCGCCACCGATGTACTTATCGGCAGACCGCCACTGGGCGCGGTGTAAGCTTCGGCGCCAGTCGCACCGTCACCCGTCCAGCTTTCGGTGCTGCTTTCGAACGTCTGCGTCACAGCAGCCGCAAAGGCAACACTGTTCGCCGCGAGCGCACAACCCGCGACCCCCGCCATGAACCTTGCTTTCAGCATCATTTTTCGTATCCTTTCGGTTGATGAAATCTTTTTTCTCCGATGAGATGCCGCTATGTTATCACATTTCGGTGAAACGCGCAAGGGGGTTGGAGAAAATTTTTTCATTTTTTTTGCGTCGCGTTTTGCGGCTTGGCCGATACGCGGCGTAGGCAAGGCGCATTGCAATGCCAGAGCGCGTTGTTTGCAAGGCTCGTTGAAGACGACGCACCCTGCCATATCCATGAACGCAGCAACAGGAATGGCGATATAAAACCCTAGGAGGGGGGAATTATGAACCCTAGAGGAGGCGATTATAAACCCTAAGGCTTACAATCGTAGACTCGGCACGTCGAGAGCAGCCGTACCAAAAACTGGCAAACTCCAGAAGAAATCCCGTCTTGCCCGCAAGAATGGAATATGGTAAAATCCTTGTTCGTCCATGAATCAGTTTCGCCGGTTTCTCCGGGCGGCGGGTGTCGCACCGGGCGGAGATTGGCGGACATAAAGAACAAGGAGTACATAGTAATGAGTATAAGGCGAGTTTTGACGGCGTTTGCGGCGTGTTCTGTCGCCGCCGCAGCCGTCGCGGCGGACGCCGCCGCCCCGAAAAAGCGGGTGCTGGTGTTCAGCCGGTGCGAGGGTTTCAACCACAGGGCGTCGATCGCGGCGTGCAAGCGCGAAATGTCCGCCGAGGCGGCGAAAGGCGCGTTCGACGTGGAGTTCTCCGACGACTACGCCGTGCTCAAGATCGAAAACCTCGCGAAGTTCGACGCGCTCGTGCTGAACAACACGACCTGCATGAACACGAAGGCCAATCCCCACGTCGCGCCCGCGATATGCTCCTACGTGCGCTGGGGCGGCGGACTCTGCGTGATACACGCCGGCGCGGACAACTTCTACGACGCGCCCGAATGCTCGCATCTCGTCGGCGGCCGCTTCGACGGGCATCCGTGGGTCGCGAACGGCACGTGGGCGTTCAAGGTCGAGGACCGAGAAAGCCCGATCACCGCGCCCTTCAAGGGCTTCGCCGACGGGAAGTTCAAACGCAGCGAAGAAGTGTACCAGCACTCGTCGCCGTTCTACGACCGCTCGAAGCTCCACATCCTGGTCTCGCTCGACATGAGCGATCCAACGACCGCCGGGAGGAAAGGGCAGAAGCGGGCGGACAAGGACAACGCCGTATCGTGGATACGCCGCTACGGAAACGGCCGCGTGTTCTACACCACCTTCGCGCACGACGAACGCGCATGGAACGCGGCGGACACGAGGGCGCACATCTTCGCGGGCCTCGCCTACACGACCGGCGCGTTGAAGGCGGACGACGCCCCGGCCGGCGCGAAGTGCTGCAAGACGTCGAAGTGCTGTCCTTTCTATCTGACGTCGCTCGAAAAGTGCGCGGAGGACGTGCTGGACAGACCGTACACCGGAGTCGACGGCCGTGTGCGCGACGAACGCATGGCCCGTCTCGGCGCGGCGTTCGGACGCGCCGTCGAAAAAGGCGAGGCCAAGTCCGCCGCTCCCCTCGCACGTCGCGTTTTCGACCGGCGCGACCTTGCGGAAACCCTCCGCGCCACGGCCGCCCGCGTGCTGCTGGCGGCCGACCCGTCCGCCCTCGGCGAAGTGCTGGCGGATCCGTCCTGCAAAGTGCGCGAAGCCGCGTTCGGTCTTGGCCTTGCGATTCCGCCCGCGTCTTTCGCCAAGATGCTT
>JAFPNP010000084.1 GCA_017411125.1 Kiritimatiellia bacterium | reverse complement strand
GATAGTGAAGGAGGATGTCTGGTACGGACACCGGCGCACCGTGTTCAAGTTCAAGGGACGCGACGCTTGGGTCGTGGAGCCGAGCGTTCCCGCCCGCGAAGGGAAGCCGTGGACGTGGACGATGCAGTGGGCGACGGCGTTCGTCGACCGTACCGGAGTTCCCGACCTTCTGCGGAAGGGCTTCCACCATGTCACGCTAGAGCTTTTCTCGACCCGGATGGACGATTCGGGCGTCGCCGCGGCGGCCGAGTTCCAGAAGTTTCTCGTGGAGAAACTGGGCTTTGCGCCGAAGGCCAATCTCGTCGGCATGAGCTGGGGCGGTTTCTTCTCGATTCGCTATGCCGCCGCGCATCCCGCGAACGTGCGCCGCATATACCTCGACGCGCCGCTGCTGTGTTTCACCGGCTTCAAGGCCGCCGCCAGCAAGCGCGGCATCGGCTCGTGGTTCGACGCGCAACCGCCGGGCGGCGACTGGCGCAAGGATCCGCGCATGCCGGTGAACATGGCGGGCGCGGTCGCCAAGGCCGGAATTCCCGTACTGCTGCTTTACGGCGGCAAGGACAACGTCGTCCCGCCCGCCGAGAACTGTCTGCGGTTCATCGAAGATTTCAAGGCCGGCGGCGGCAGCATAGACGTGTGCCCGCGACCTTCGTTCGGGCATCACCCGCACGGCATGGGCCGGGACGAACTTTCCGCGATAACGGACTTTTTCATGAAGTGAACAAGGAGTTGAGGAAATGAAGAAAGCGACGATAGAGACGAGCATGGGTTCGATTACGCTGGAGCTTGACGACGCGAAAGCTCCGGTCACCGTGAAGAACTTCCTCGCCTATGCGGCGAGCGGCCACTACGACGGCACGATTTTCCATCGTGTCATAGACGGTTTCATGATCCAGGGCGGCGGATTCACGAAGTCGATGGACCAGAAGGCCACGAAGGAGCCGATAAAGAACGAAGCGGCGAACGGGTTGAAGAACAAGCGCGGCACGATCGCCATGGCGCGGACGATGGTGGTCGATTCCGCCACGAGCCAGTTCTTCATCAACCTCGTGGACAATGATTTCCTCGACTTCCGCGCTCCGACTCCGCAGCATTACGGGTACGCCGTGTTCGGGAAGGTGACGGACGGGATGGAAGTCGTGGACCGCATCGCGAAGGTGAAGACCGGTTTCGCGGGGCCGCACCAGAACGTGCCGGAAGAGCCGGTTGTGATCAAGAAGGTTCACGTGGCGGCGGAGCCCGCCGTTTCCAAACCAGCCGCGAAAAAGGAGTGAGCGCGGAGAAAGAGCTTGCGACCGTCGACGGGACGGTGAAGAGCGTCGTGTTCCGCAACGACGAAAACGGCTTCACCGTTTTGCACGTAACGCTTGCCGACGACGGGGGATTCCGCCTCGCCCAGCGCGAAGTCACCGTGCGCGGCGTATGCGCGGCGGCATGGGAGGGCGAGGAACTGCACGCGACGGGCGAATGGGTGAACGACCCCGTGCGCGGGCGGCAGTTCAAGGCGAAGGCTATTTCCTGCATACCGCCAAAGTCCACCGAGGGAGTACGCCGCTATCTGGCAAGCGGGTTGATATACGGCATCGGCCCGGTGCTGGCCAACCGCATCGTGGATCGCTTCGGCGCCGACACCATTGACGTTTTGGAGCACCATTCCGGCCGGCTGCGCGAAATCCCGAAGCTCGGCCCTAAGAAGATCGAGAAGATCCGCGCCGCCTGGAAAGAGGCCCGCGGCACCCGCGAGCTGATGATTTTCACGCAGACCTACGGCATATCCGTCGCCAAGACGGCGAAGATATACCGCAGGTATGGCGCGGATGCCATCGCCGTCATAAAGGCGGACCCCTACCGTCTTTGTCGCGACATCTGGGGAATCGGCTTCGCCACGGCGGATCGCATCGCCACGGCGGTGGGCATGCCGCACGATTCGCCTCTTCGCGCACGCGCTTCCATAGTATACACTCTCCAGACCGAGGCGGACGACGCCGGCCACTGCTGGACGTCCGAGCCGGATCTGCTTCTCCATGCGCAGGAGCTGGTGGGCATTTCAGTCGAGACGCTTGCCGAGGCGCTCGCCGCCGAAGTGGAGGCGGGGCGCGTCGTCCGAGACGACGGGCGCATCTTCCTCAAGGATCTCTTCTTCGCGGAAAACCGCGTGGCGGCGAAAATCCGCCAGCTCGTCGACGCGCCGCAGTCATTTGGATGCATCGACCCGGAAAAGGCAATTGCGTGGTGGGAGAAAAAGACAGGTTTCACCCTCGCCCCCGCGCAGCTCAACGCCGTGCGTCTTGCGCTCAAGTCCAAGGTTTGCATCGTCACGGGCGGGCCGGGCGTGGGAAAGACCACGATCATCCGCGCGCTCGTCGAAATATACGGCGCGAGGCGCGTGGGCGGAAAGCCCGCGATTAAGACGCTTCTCGCCGCACCGACCGGGCGCGCCGCCAAGCGCATGGCGGAATCGACCGGCGCGCCCGCCGTCACTGTCCACCGGCTGCTCAAGTACAATCCGCAGACGAACGAGTTCACGTACAATGCGGACAACCCCGTTCCCGGCGACGTTTTCGTTTTCGACGAGACGTCCATGCTGGACATACGGCTGATGGACGATCTCCTTGCGGCGCTTCCAGCGCATGCCACGCTCGTTCTAGTTGGCGACACCGACCAGCTTCCGTCCGTCGGCCCCGGCAACGTGCTGCACGACCTCATCGCGTCGGACGCCATCCCGGCGGCCCGCCTCACGGAGATTTTCCGCCAGGACAGTTCCGGCCTCATCGTGCGCAACGCCCACCACGTGAACGCGGGCGAGCCGTTCGAGACGAGTTCCGGCGAGAGCGATTTCTATTTCATCGCACAGGAGGATCCGCAGAAGGCCCTCGCATACGCGCTAGACTTCATGACCACGCGCATTCCGCGCAAGTTCGGCATGGAGCCGATGCAAGACGTCCAGGTGCTCACGCCCATGCGCAAGAACCTTCTTGGCGCGGAGAACCTCAACGCCGTCGTCCAGGCTCGCCTGAACGGCGCAGGACCGTCGATCCAGCGCGGCGGCACGGTGTTTCGCGCCGGCGACCGCGTGATGCAGCTGCGCAACAACTACGACAAGGACGTCTACAACGGCGACATCGGCTTCGTCAAGTCCATAGACGCGGCCTCTCGCTCCGTGGTCGTTCTTTTCGACGGGCGGCCCGTGGAGTACGGCAGCGGCGACCTTGACGAACTGGTGCTTGCCTACGCCACCACCATACACAAGTCGCAGGGGAGCGAATATCCTGCCGTGATATTGCTTCTGCACCGCCAGCACTACATGATGCTAGAGCGGAATCTCCTGTACACCGCGATTACGCGCGGCAAGAAACTCGTGCTTGTGATCGGATCGCAGTGGGCGGTGAAAAAAGCCATCGAGACGAACACCGTGCGCGAACGCCGCACCTTCCTCGCCGAGCGTCTCCGTCAACGGTAGGTCGCTTTGCATCCACCGCGCCCCGTTATGTGCGGCGAAACAGGGCGGGTCTGCGAAACCGGCCAGAATGGGCGTGACTAAATGCGGCGATTGTGGTATCATATCTATCCGCAGACCAAATGGGAAGAAAAGGAAATTGCACATGAAGAGCGTTTTGGGAGCAATGTTCGCCGTCGTCGCGGCGACGGCGGTGGGATATGTGTCGCCGGAGTTTGCGGCATTGGCGCCTGACGGGAGCGTGTATGTGACCGGGGCCACCGCAGCGCGCGTCGCATGCGTTTCGGCGGATGGTCGTCTGCTGCGGCAGTGGCCTGTCGTGGCGAGCGGAACGCGGAAGGCCGCCGATCCGACGGGCATAGCGGCCAGCGGGGAGTTTGTGTACGTGACGTGCGGCGTGGCGGACGGCAAACTGCAGAAATGCCGTGCCGATGGATCGTGCGCTGGCGTCGCGCGGGTCGGGCACAGCCCCTGTTCGCCGGTGCTTTCGAAGGATGGGCGCACGGCGTTCGTGCTCAACCGCTTCGCGAACCGCGTCAGCGTCGTCGATACCGGGAAGATGGCCGTGACGAGGACGGTGGACGTGCTGCGCGAGCCGTTCGCCGCGGCGCTCGGCGCGGAAGGGCGGCTGCTCTTCGTCGCCAACATGCTGCCCTACTGCGCGGCGACGAACGACGTCGTGGCGGCGTCCGTCAGCGTCATCGACACCAAGACGTTCGCCGTGCGCCACGTCCAGCTGCCCAATGGTTCCACTGGCGTGCGCGGAATCGCCGCGTCGCCGGATGGCAAGTTTGTCTATGCCACGCATACGATGGGACGCTACCAGCTGCCCACTACGCAGCTTGAGCGCGGGTGGATGAACACCGCCGCGCTGAGCGTGTTCGACGGCGCTACCGGCGCATATGTGAACACGGTGCTGCTCGACGACGTGGACCGGGGCGGCGCGAACCCTTGGGGCGTGACAGTGACGCAGGACGGGCGCACGCTGCTCGTGGCGCACGCCGGCACGTGCGAGCTTTCCATTATCGACCGTGCCGCGCTGCACGACCGTCTTGCCAAGGCCGCGAAGGGCGAGAGCGCCAGCGGAATCGTGAAGAGCGCGGAAGACGTGCCGAACGACCTTGCGTTCCTCGTCTCCATCCGCCGCCGCGTGCTCGTGGGCGGCGACGGTCCCCGCGGCATTCTCCCGCTCGGCCGTTCGGTGATGATGGCGCTGTACTTTACGGACGCCGTCTCGACGTTCGCGCTCGACGACGCGATGGCCCAGGCGAAGGTCGTGCAGATCGCGCCGAAGACGGACCTCGCGAAGGACCGCGTGCGCCGCGGCGAGATGCTCTACAACGACGGTTCGATGTGCTTCCAACAGTGGCAGAGCTGCGCGAGCTGCCATCCGGACGGGCGCGTGGACGGCCTCAACTGG
>JAFPNP010000083.1 GCA_017411125.1 Kiritimatiellia bacterium | reverse complement strand
GCCGGCGAAAGCAATTTCATGACGATCGGCACCGTGCCGTTTGCGACCTTTGGCGTCTCCTGTAGGCCGAAACACTCCTGAAGGCGCACCTGCACGAACGGCTCCGCCTCTTCGTAGTGTATGGTCATCTGCGAACCGCTTGGCACTTCCATCTTCACGGGAGCGGCCTGGTCGAGAGCGCGGCGGTCGAGTCCGCACGAAGCAAGCGCCGCGTCGAGAACGGACGCGAGATCGAGTTTCTCCAGATGCGCCCAGCGGCTCATGCCGAGGGTGAAAGCGGCAAACCAGTCCTCGAGCTTTTCCGCAAGAGCCGCATCCGAAACGTCCGGCCACGGTTCGCCAAGCACTCGATGGAGGAAACATATCCGCGCCTGCAGCTGGCGCGTGCCGGAAGTCCAGGCAAGCTGGGCGACGCCCTTCTGGCGGATGCCCTCGAAAAGGGCGCGCTGCACGGCTTCGGCATCCGGACGCGCCTGCCCGCCCTCGTGCATGACCATGCGCCCGAGGCGGCGGCGGCGGACGCTCTTCACGCACGCTTCGCGCTTGTCCCAGAAGGTGTCGTCCACCTCCTCGATTTCGTCCTTGAAAAGATCTTCGAGGGACGCCTCGTCTATCGGCGCGGCGAGATGTATCTTAGCGTCGCCGCCGCGGTCGTCAAGATCGCAGAGAACGAGGTATTCGCTCGTCGCGAGCGCCTCGGTGCGCTCCATGAACGCCCCGCGCCCGCACGTCATCTGGAACGTGCCGTTGCCCCGGTTGCGGGCGATGCGGTCGGGGAACGCGAAGGCGAGCGCCTCGCCCGCGTCGCATTCGCGGGAATCGCCCCAGCGGCGGGCAAGTTCCTTCATGCGCGAGGTGGGGCGGACGTCGCGTATGTCGGTCACGCTGTGCGGCGCACCTTCCTCTATTATCGCGGCGAGCAGGGTGTTGCCGGTGTGCAATATCATGTTGGCAAGGCGCGGGTGGACGGCGAGACGCGCCATGCGCCGTCCGTGTTCGGTGATGCGCCCCGAACGATCCAGTGCGCCGAGCAGCACGAGCAGCGACTTGGCGTTTTCCCACGCGGCGGCGGGAGGCGGAGTGAGCCACGGCAGGCCGTCCAGATCGGACGTGCCCCATTCCGCGGCGGAAAGCACCGTCGCGGCGAGGTCGGCGTCGACGATTTCCGGCTTCATCGCCGGAACGAGAGTGCGGTCTTGCGCCTCCGTCCAAAGCCGAAGACAAATCCCCGGCGCGGTCCGTCCGGCACGGCCGCGCCGCTGGTCGGCGCGGTCGCGCGTGATGCGCAGCGTCTCCAGACGGCTCATTCCGGAACGCGGGGAAAACCGGCTCACGCGCATGAGGCCGGAATCTACCACCGCCGTCACGCCCTCGATCGTGAGAGACGTCTCGGCAATAGACGTGGCGAGCACTACCTTGCGCCGTCCGTCGCGCAGCGGAAGCAGAACGCGATCCTGTTCCTCTTTGGGCATCGCCCCGTAAAGCGGCATGACGGCGGCGCCGGAAAGGCTCCGCAGTTCTTCGGCGCAACGGCGTATCTCGCCCTCGCCGGGCAGGAAGCACAGTACGTCACCGGACACTTCGGGCAAGATGCGTTTCACGGCGCCGGCCATCTGCATCGATATCGGCGCGACGCTTTCCATGAGCAGGTGGCGCGTCTCTACGGGATACATCCGCGCTTCGGCGGTGTGTACGTCCGCATCACCAAGGTGAGCCGCTATCTCCTCCGTGGAGAGCGTCGCGGACATCACGAGCAGCCGAAGATCCGGGCGCAGGGCGCGCCGCACGTCAACCGCCATCGCGTAGCCGAGGTCGCACGCAAGCGAACGTTCGTGGAACTCGTCGAATACGATCAACCCGGTGTCGGAAAGTTCGGGATCGCGCATGAGCCGCTGCGCGAGCAGACCTTCCGTGACGATCTCAAGCCGCGTGCGCGGTCCGACGCGACGTTCGAGCCGCACCTGGTAGCCGACGGTTTCGCCGGTCCGTTCGCCGAGTTTCGCCGCGATGTACGCCGCGCAGCTTCTGGCGGCGAGACGGCGAGGTTCCAGCATCAGTATCTTACGACCGCGAAGGAACCCGCAATCGAGAAGCGCGGGCGGAACGCACGTGGTCTTGCCGCTCCCGGGCGGAGCGCGCAAGACCACGTCGCGGTTTGCCTCCAGAGAGGCGCGTATCTGCGGAATGACCGCCTCTACGGGGAACATTCCGCAGAACGCCATGAACTTCGATCCCTTCCTTACAAGGCAAGTTTCAGGATTTCGGCAAGGGCCTCAGCCGTCACGGGAGGATTGGAAGAGAGAACCCCGTCCGCATTGAAGCTGACGGACTTGACGCCTTCGATGATTCCGGGAATGTCCGCCTCGGTCACGCCCTTCTCGGAAAGCGAGACTGGCACGCCGCAGGACTTGATGAAGTCGCGGAACGCGGCGATGCCCTCGTCCGCGAGCTGCTCGTCGGTCTTGCCGTGGCCGCATATCCCCATCACCTTGCGGGCGAACGCCGCGTAGCGGGCGGGCTTGAGCGCCTTGTGGTATTTCATCCACGCGGGCATGACGATTGCGAGCGACGAACCGTGGTTGATGCCGTGGCGGGAGGTCAGCACGTGGCCGACCTGGTGCATGGGCGTCCAGGCGTCGCCCGGCGATGCCCAGCCGTTCAATCCGCAGGTTGCGCACCACATGAGCTCCGCGCGGGCGTCGGGGTCGGACGGGTTCTTGAGGACGACGGGAAGGTTGTCCACGATCGTCCGCATGAGGCCGAGCTGCCAGGCGTGAAGCAAGTCGCTC
>JAFPNP010000082.1 GCA_017411125.1 Kiritimatiellia bacterium | reverse complement strand
GTGTCGAGAAAGTAGCACTTGATCGCCGAGCTGTCCTTGCAAAATTAATCAAGATGTAAGATTTGTATTCCCTGCGGCCAAACTCTTCTGCAATGTAACTCTTCCCGACACGCCTCGCGCCATCAATCAAGATGGCCGACGAACCCTTATCATTTTTCTTCCAGTCCAGCAACTGGCCATAAATCTTTCTTTTCATTCTAAAACCTCCAAAAGCATCACTATTCTAGCACAGGAGTGATGCTGGAGGCAACAGGAAAATCACGAATCATCGTTTTAGAATTCACCGATTCTACACGAATCATCGTTTTAGAATTCGCGAATTCTACACGAATCATCGTTTTAGCAAGCGACAGGAGTGCGGCATCTCCTACCTCAGCCTGTGCCGCGCGATGACCTCGTCCTGGAACCGCTTCGAGAGCGAGACGAACCGCGCCGAGAACCCGCACACCTTCACCATCAGGTTCTGGTGGCGTTCGGGATGCGCCTGCGCGTCCAGCAGCTCCTCCACGGAATTGCAGTTCGGCTGCAGGAGATGCGCGCCCTTCTCCGCGAACACGCGGAAGACCGCGGCGAAGAGCGCCGGCGTCATGCCCAGCTTGTCGAACGTCAGGTTCGCGTTGGAGGCGTAGAGCAGCTCGTGCGGGATGGTGCCGATGGCGTTGATGACGGCGGTGGCGCCTTCCTTGCAGCGGTACTCGCTCGGCGCGAATCCCTGCGCGAGCCGGTCGCCGTCATGGCGTCCGTCCGGCGTCGCCTTCGTGTTCATGCCCCAGAACAGGAACTCGCGGTAGATCCACGCCGCCAGCACGAACGGGGAGCCGTGCTCGTTCCGGAGACCGTCCAGGTCGCGCGCGACCGACTCGAACAGCCAGCGCATGAGGCCGTTCGACTCCGGCGAGTTGTCGCCCCAGTACGGCGCGTCGAGGGCGCGCAGGCGCAGCTCCTCGCCGCGCGGGCCCTTCCAGTTCGACCGCACGGCGTCGAGGAACTCGGGCAGCGTGGCTTTCTTGTCCCTGAAGCAGACCTTGTCGATCGCGCAGAGGGAATCGACCACGTTCGCCGTGAACGCGAGCGTCATCACGCGCGGGTGGAACCGCGTGCCGCCGTCGGTCGTGTCGCGCCGGCGCGCAAGGCATCCCTCCAGGCAGGCTGAATACGCCGGGTGGGGGAACACGTGCGCCGCCGACCGTCCGTAGCGCGTGTAATCGGAGATTGTGCTGCGGAAGAAGCGCATGAAGTTCGCGAGGAAGACGCGCTTGACCTCCTCGAACGACCGCGCGCCGTCGATGGGGTCGAACCGCACGTCCGCCCGCCGCTCCGCCTCCGGATCGCGGTGGATCATCGCCTCCAGCACGCGCAGGGGCGACATGTAGTTCGCCGCGTCCACGTCCGTCAGCGAGTCCACGTTCCCGTCCCAGCAGCCGCAGCAGACGTAGTCGCGCGCGCGTTCCAGCGGGATGCCGAGCCGGACGAAGTTCCCGACCGTGACGTCGTCGTTGAACATCGCGAACACGCAATGTCCCTTGACCACCATGTCGCCGATCTTCGCCAGGTACTCCTCGGGCGACTGCGCGCCGAACCGCACGTGGAGCTTCGGGAACACGCAGTCGCAGCCGATGTGCGCGTCGAGGAACATCCGCGTCAGCTCGTTCCAGACCGGTTTGCCGTCCGCGTCGCAGCCGCCGAGGGTCACGGGCATCTCCGCCTCCTGGTCGGCGCCGGCGTCGATCGTGCGATGGGTGTCGAGATGCTCGTCCGAGATGATCAGCCAGCGCGCCACCAGGTCGCGTGCCTCTTCCACCGTGAGCGTGCCGTTCGCGAGGTCCTGACGGTAGAGACCGATCAGCCAGGCGTCCGGACGCCCCAGCGAGAAGCTGGCGAGCCCGTCCACGTACGACGGGATCTCGCGCATGAACCAGAGGAAGTTCAAGCCCTCGAAGAACGTGCGCGGCGGCTCCCACGGACAGCGCCGCGCGCTCTCGGCGATCCATTCCAACCACTTGCGCTCGCGCTCCGAACGTCCGCTTTCCGCAAGCCGCTTCTCTGCTTCCTCGGCGAACTTGAGCTGAAGCGCGTGGATGGTGTCGAGGCCCTCCAGCGCTGTCTCAAGCTCCTTGCGTCCGAGTGGATCGCCCTTCGGGCACGCCGCCAGCGCCGCCGCCGTCTCCTCGCGCACGCCCTTGAAGCCCTTCGTGAAGACCGTGTGGAACGCCGGCACGTGGTGCATGTCGTCCACGAGCGGCCCGCAGCAGAGCGAGTAGCGCTGGCGGTGCCGTTCGCGCTGGCGCGCGAACGCCTCGTCCGGCACAAGCCCCTTCTCGCGGTAGAAGCGGCGGCAGAGGTTGTTCACCTCGCGCGCGGGCATGATGCCCATCACCCATCCGCCGTTCACGCCGGCTTCGAAGTAGAACGGGGACTCGGAGAAGAGGAACGGATGGAAGTGCTTCCGCATCGCGCGGTAGGATTCGCGGCGGATGTCGAGCGCGTCGTAGTCGGGATGCGCCGCCGCATAGGCCCGCAGGTCCGCGCGGATCGCGCGGTCGCTTTCGTCAAAGGCGGGATCCTTGCACT
>JAFPNP010000081.1 GCA_017411125.1 Kiritimatiellia bacterium | reverse complement strand
TCGCACGCGAAGCGGACGTACTTCCACCATTCTGGCGTGAAGGCCACGAGTTCGCCGGCTGGATTGTCCAGTATCTTGGTCGCCCATGGAGAACACACGTCGGCCATGCCGAAAATGGTCGCCGCGCCGATTCCGACTTCCTTGAACCAGTCGAGATCCTTGACGATGCCTTCACGGCTGACGTTGTTGCCCATCCAGTGCCACCACACGCCGGTCTTCGCGCTTTGTGGTGGATTGCGGAATACGACCTCTGGATCGGGCGCGGGCTTCGCAAGACGCACGGACGCCTGGCACGCCGGAGCAAGCTCAATCTCGTAGAACGCGCCGTCCACGCGGCCCGAAACAGGCTTGCGAGCGTAGCGGCAGCCGCTTTGGAAACCGTTCGGCACGAGCGTCTCGCCGCCGACGATGCTGCTGCGTCCGCCAGTAGGAATGCGGAACGTGCAAGGCTTTTCCGTGGAGAAGTTGTAGAACGTGGCGTAGCGCGTGCCGTCTTTCACGTCCGTCGCAAATGCGTCGGCGGGCAGTTCCGCTACAGATACGGGCGTTCCGCCGACGTGTTTTTTCCAGAGACGCATCGCCTCGCCGAGCGAAGTAAGGTGGCTCTCGAACGGGGTGACGTTTATAGCCTGTTCGTTGACCGGCTGGAAGTAGCAGACGTATGAAAGGCCGCATTCCTCCCAGTTGCGCATCAGGCCGTTCAGCATCTTGGCGGCGTACAGCCCTTCGAGGATCCCCTCCTCGTGGTACCATGTGTACCAGATGTTCCACTCGTCGTAGGAAATGCCGATGTTGCGCGGAACCTTCTTGCGGAAGTTCCTGATCGCGCCGATGGCGCTGTTCACGCCGTCCGACATCCTGGAGTACAGCGCGGCGGTGCGCTGCGGGGTGGAGAAGTCGAATATGCCGGGGTTGTCGTAGCGGTGGTACGAAATCACCGGGGCGACGTCGGCAAGCGCCTTGGCGGATTTCTCCATCCATTCGCTGCCGCCCCACGGATACGGGCCGGACGAGGTGATTTTCAAGGTCGGGTCGACCTTGAGCATCGCCTCCGCGTGCGGACGCACCATCGCCGCGTAGCCTTTCGCGCCCTTGGGGCCTTCCATGTGGCCGTAGCCCATCTCGTTGCCAAGCGACCAGAGCTTGACTCGGCCTTTGCACGCCTTGACCCAGTCGGCGGAATCCTGCGGGCTTTCCCATGCGGCATTGATGGTGAAGAATGGCCGTGCGCCGATTTTCTCGCAAAGGGCGATCACGTCCTCCATGCCGATGTCGTTCTGGTCGTAGCCGAGGCCGTGCGGCTGAGACTCGATTTCCGTGTAGGCTTGCAGCGGCGCGCGCGCGTCGCGGTCTTCGATCAGGCCGTCGCGCCAGCGGTACTCGCCGGCGAAGTTGCCGCCGGGCCAGCGTATAATCGACGTGCCGATGTCGCGAAGGTGCTCCACCACGTCCGTGCGCATTCCGCGGAAGTTGTCCGCCGGCATGAGCGAGACCGCGCCGACGGCAATGTAGCGGCGTCCCTTGACGCCCACCGAGATTTCGGCCGTAGTGTTGTTTTTCGGCGTGAAATCGAACGCGATGCGCGTCCAGTCGGTGCGGGACTTCGTATTGACGGTGAACTCGCGCTCGGCGAGCGTCTTGCCATCGGCGGTCACGCGCAGGACCATCCGGCAGTCCTCCGGATGGAAGGAGCTGACTACCGCCCAGAAGTTGTGCGATACGCCGCCGCGCAGGCCGATTCTGCCTTGGCGGATTCCAGCCTCGCCGTCATCCGTCAGCCCGCCGATCACCTGGCTGTGGCGCTCGTTCAGCCGCCACATTTTGCTTTTCGCGGCGTGCCGCGTGAAGGCGAAGTCGGCCAGGTCGTACAGCGCGTGCGCACCGTAAGCCTCCCACATCATCGCCACACCGCTTCGGCTAGGCTTGCCGGCGAACTTACGGTTGCGAACCAGCTGAGCCGAGAGACCGCCCTGCAGTGCCGAACGCGTGTGTTCCAAATTCTGTCCGAAGATGGTTGCCGGAATCGGGGATGCTGCACCCACGCCGAACGGCGCGAGCATGAGGGAGGCGCATGAGGCGGCTCCCAGAATTGTCGTTGGTTTCACTTGCGATATCCTTTTCAGATGTTAGAGGGGACGTATGCGAATGTTGCGAAAGTAGGGCTTCGCCTTGCCATGCATGCCCTGGAATCCAACTTTGCCTTTAGTGTCAAGCTCGGCCCACGGACGGCTGAGCCAGGATGGAATTTTCGTGCCGTCGGGGTTTTTCTTGGCGCTCGTCCACTTTGAAAGGTCTGCGTCCAGCACCTTTTCGCCGTTGTTTATTATCTGGATGTTCTTGCCGCGAGCGAAAACGGTCATTCGGTTCCATTCTCCCGCCGGACGCACGTTGTGCTTCGTCGGGGCGCAGTGTCCGTAAAGCGAGGCGTTCCGCATATAGGGCGCGTCCTTCGCCCATTTCGGGGAGTGGTCGTCGAGCAACTGTATCTCGACGGCGTTAGGAATCCACTTTTTCGTATTGCAGCAGTATATCAACACGCCGGAGTTGGCGCCCGGTTCGAGCATATACTCGAAGTCGAGGGCGAAGTTCTCGTAGTCCACCTTCGTCCAGATGGCGCCGTCCTTGCCGGAGGTGAGGACGCCGTCCTTCGCGCTCCACATCCCGGACGATGCGTCGAACTGTTCCTCTATCGGACGGTTCGGGTCGTACAGCGCCTTCCACGGCGCGGAGGTGGAGTCGGGATGCGTGGCGCATCCGGTGGCGCACACGGCGGTTCCGCAAATCGCGGCGATTGCAAACACGGTACTTTTTTTCATGTTGTCTCCTTAATTGGTGAAACAGAGTGATTATAGCATAAACGACACGTCACCGCCACTTAATAACCCAAGTCTTCGTCCACGAGCACCACCTGCACGTCGGTGGAGCGCGGACGACGATCCATCACCACGGTCACCATGCAGATACGGTCCGGCGAATCGCAGTCGGCGCATTCGCCAGTAATTGCGCACGGTGTGCGCTTGTCCAGCCGGCGACAGTTTGGCGGACATGCGCACCGCTTTATCCGCGCCACGGCGTCGTCAAGCCCGCCGTCCACTATTTTGTTGCGTCCGACAATGAATACAACCTTGCCCGGGCCGTATATCGATGCCGCCACACGGTTGCCATTGCCGTCGATATTCACAAGCCGACCGTCCAGCGTAAGCGCGTTCGCGCTCAACAGGAAAAGATCGCACGTCAGC
>JAFPNP010000080.1 GCA_017411125.1 Kiritimatiellia bacterium | reverse complement strand
GCAAAACTTATTTCCTCCCGCTCGGGCTCGCGCTCGTAAACCAGTTCTACGGACTCGACCTCACGCCAGCGGAATTGCCCGCGTTCATCGCAAAGGAGGCGGGGAACGCCCCGCAAATGCCGTCCAATTTCGAGGAACAGGCCGTCTCTTTCATCGGCAAACCGCTGTACGACGCGTTCATACGCGAATACACGCGCAAACAATGGGGCATGGATCCGAAAAACCTTCCCGCTTCGATCATCAAACGACTGCCGGTCCGCGCCAGCTACGACGTAAACTATTTCCCGGACTACCGTCAGGGCATCCCGATCGCGGGCTACAATTCCATTTTCGACCGGCTTCTCGACCATCCGGGAATATCGGTCGAATGCAACGTGGACGGTCTTGCGTGGCGCACCGCGAACCGGCTTGACGCGCCGATGTTCTACTCCGGTCCAATAGACGCACTCTTCAACTACAAATTCGGCCCTCTGCCGTGGCGTTCGCTTCGCTTCGAGACGGAACGCGTCGACGTGGCGGACTGGCAGGGCACGAGCGTCGTGAACTACACGGACGCCGACGTGCCGTTCACGCGGATCCACGAGTTCAAACACTATCATCCAGAGCGCAAAGACGTAATGGAGCGTCCCGTTTCCATAATCTGCCGCGAATATCCGAAGGAATGGGAACCCGGCGACGAACCGTACTATCCGGTGGACACGCCCGAATCCCGCGAAAAGCTCGCGTTATACCAGGCGGAGGCGGCAAAATGTCCGGGGCTCGTCGTCGGCGGACGGCTCGGCGAATACAAGTATTACGACATGGATCAATCCATCGGCAGAGCGCTTGCCGCCGCTAGGGAGAGCATCATTAACTCATGAATGCATATGACAAAGTGCATATTGCGATGGTTGCGGACGGTCCCTATCTGAAGGGACTTGAAGTGGCCAAGGCCAGTATGGTCGAAAGCTGCTCGAATCCTTCACGTTTGCAGTTCCATGTGTTTGGCGAAGATGCAGAACTGGGAAGTCGAATCCAACGCGAGTTCGGGCTCTACAAAGGTTCGCCGATGGCATTCTTGCGGCTCTACCTTGGCGAATTGCTGCCGGACGTCGAATGGATCGTATATTCCGACGTGGACACGCTCTGGCAGAGAGACGTTCTGGAACTTGCAACTTTGCGAGACGAGACTAAGACGATCCAGTGGGTTCGAGACTTGCCTGGTACGGTAGCGGAGTTCACGGCATGGTGTCGCGAAAAGAAGGTGCCGTTACGTGGGTTTTCACCTAGCCGCTACTGCTGCAGCGGCGTTTGCATCATCAACCTCAAACGCTGGCGCGAAACTGATGTCTTGGGACGTTGTAGTGCATTCGCCCGCCGATATGGATGCCCAAAGTACGCCGACCAAGACATCCTCAACGCCGTGCTGGCAGAGGAAGCGGGGCTCCTTCCCGGATACTGGGACGTGCTCATTCCCGGACCGGATACACCCCGCGAATGCGTGATGCACTTGACCGGCGTTGGCAGGTGTTTCAACCATCCTTACAAAGGAAGAGTCATCCAGTACCAATATTGGGAACATGTGGCAAAAGGACGTCCTTTCAAGCGTCCGTTCGCACTGCCGTTCTACCTTCGCAAGTGGATGGTACGACTGTGCTTCCCGTTAGCAGGGGTCTTTTTCCGCGACAGAGTTCGCCGGTATTTCGCATGGCGATGGTTTTTGAGGACGCGGGCGAAGTTGTCTACCGGCGTTCCCACCGCTTCTGCTCCGGCGGCTGCAGGAAAACGTCCTTGACCGTCGTGAGGCTGTATTCCTCGCCCTTCTGAAGTTTTTCGAGCGCGGCGAGAAACTCCGGCGTAGGGTTCACTCCGCAGCCGCAGTCGATTTCCGCCTTGCGCCCGTTCGGCCATGCGACGTCCAGCGACACTTTCACGCCGCCCGGATGCGCGGTCGCGAGTTCCCGCAGGGCGGCCGCCTTGGCGAGAAGGTTCGGGTCCTCGTACCTAGCCGCGACGTGCAGACCGGTGGAAAACTTGCGTATTCCTTCCGCGAGCGGGTAGGCCTCTCTGACAATGAACTGAATATCCGGCGTCTCCTCCTTCGTATCACGGTCTGTGCGATGCGAGAGTTCGCCGCACACCAGCACGGGCTGGTCCACCATGCCGGGAAGCCAATCCTTCATCGTGGCGAACGTCTTGGCGAAGGCAAGCGCCTCCTGGTCGGCATCGCCGCCGTCGTCGATAAGCAGGATCGCCCACGGCTGCGGCGGCTCCATGACGGGCTGCCCGTCTGCATCTTTGACGACGCGCCCGCGCTCCATTTTCGGCTTGGGCTTTCCCATGCGCACGGTGCAGGCCTTAAGCATTCCAGCGAGCCGGACGGCGACGCGCAGCGGACGGTCCGCGCCGATTTCATCCATCATCGGGATCTCCGGCGGTTCGGACGGTTTGAACGTCGAAAGCGACGGCAGCACGCGACGGTACACGCCAAGCGGGTGCCCGGTCATGTAGATGCCCATCAAGTCGCGTTCGTCCTTGTATCGCTGCGACATCGGCCACATCTTCGGACAGTCCACGAGGTCCTTGTCGCTAGAATCGTCGTCGCCGGAAATCGCGCCGAAGAAATCCAGCTGTCCCTTGGCACGCTCCCTGGCGAGCTTGGATGAACGCTGGATGCAGAAGTCGATGTTGTTGAAGTATCGCTCGCGGTGCATTCCCGGATAGGACTCGATAAGCGAGTCGAACGCGCCGCAGCGCACGAGGCATTCGAGCACACGCTTGTTCACTACGTTGGCGGAAGCGAGGCGCGTGCAGAAATCCATCAATCCCTTGTACGGCCCGTTCTTCTCGCGCTCCTCCACTATCGCGTCGGCGGCGGCGGCGCCAACGCCCTTCACGCCGGCCATGCCGTATATTATGGACTTCTCCCCCTTGACCGGAGAAAAACGGGCATAAGCCAAGTTCACATCCGGCGGCTTGACCTCGAGACCCATCGCGGCAGCCTCGGCAACGAAGCCAGGAAGCTTGTCGAAGTTGCCGATTTCGGACGAGATCTGGGCGCACATGAACTCAGCAGGATAATGCGCCTTGAGATAACCGGTCTGGTATGCCACCCACGCGTAGCACACGGCATGCGACTTGTTGAACGCATAGCTGGCGAACGCCTTCCAATCGTCCCATATCTTGTCTATGAGCTTGCGGGCTTCCTTCTCGTCGGCCCACTTGCCAATACGGAACTTCTCGTTGGCTAGGCAGCCCTCGACGAACTTGACCTTCAGCTCCTCCATCACTGCAAGCTGCTTCTTGCCCATCGCCTTGCGCAGCTTGTCCGACTCGCCACGCGTGAAACCGCCGAGCAGACGCGAAAGAAGCATCACCTGTTCCTGGTACACCGTCACGCCGTAGGTGTCCTTCAGGTAAGTCTCCATCAAAGGATGGTCGTATGCGATCGGCTCGCGGCCCTGTTTGCGGGCGATGAACGTCGGGATGTAGGCGAGAGGGCCGGGGCGGTAGAGAGCGTTCATCGCCACAAGATCCTCGAGACGGTTCGGCTGAAGCTCCATCAGATACTTCTTCATGCCATCCGACTCGAACTGGAAAAGACCGGTCGTTTCGCCACGCCCGAAGAGCGCATACGTCTCGGCGTCGTCGTCTGGAATCTTGTCGGTGTCGATATCGATGCCGCGGAACTGCTTGATGAGCGCGACGCACTCCTTCTCGACCGTCAGCGTCTTGAGGCCGAGAAAGTCCATCTTGAGGAGGCCGACAGGTTCCACGAAATGCCCGTCGTACTGCGTGGTGAGCAGCGACTCGTTCTCCGTTGGCATGACGGGCAGGGTGTCGATCAGCGGATCGCGGGAGATTATGACGCCGCAGGCATGGACGCCCGGCTGACGTATGGAACCCTCCAGATGGGCGGCGCGCTCCATGAGGGCATGAATCGTTGGGTCTGGAGAGTTGAACGCCGCATCGAGATCCGGCGACTCCTTCCGCGCCTTCGCGAATGTTATCTTCGGAGTATCCGGCACGAGCGCGGCGAGTTTGTTCGTGTCAGCGAGCGGATACTCCATCACGCGCCCAACGTCCTTGATCGCGCTCTTTGCGGCCATCTGGCCGAACGTGACGATATGCGCCACATGGTCCTGCCCGTACTTCTGCGTAACGTACTCAAGCACTTTGCCGCGCCCAGCGTCGTCGAAGTCCACATCGATATCCGGCATGGAGATGCGGTCGGGGTTGAGGAATCGCTCGAACAGGAGATCGAACTTGAGCGGGTCCACGTTCGTGATGCCGAGAGCGTATGCCACCGCCGCGCCGGCGGCGGAGCCGCGCCCCGGACCGACCCACACGCCCATGTCGCGCGCGGCCTTGATGTAGTCGTGTACGATGAGGAAGTAGCCGGGAAAGCCCATCTTGCGGATGGTGTCCAGCTCGAACTGCACGCGCTCCTTCTTCTCGTCCGTCAGTTCTTCGCCTGGCCAGCGCCG
>JAFPNP010000079.1 GCA_017411125.1 Kiritimatiellia bacterium | reverse complement strand
GTTTTTGAAAGTTGTCTTGGTTGTTTCCATCAAATCCATCGCCGCATGGCACCAGCGTGCCATATTTCCACGCCGTTGGAGCGCGGCGCGAAACCGCCGAGATCGAGCCGCGCCCATTCTCCGAATGTTCCGCGCCTGTGCCAGTTGAAGGACGGAGAAACGCCATCCGGCATCGCGTACACGCCCGCTTCGCAATCCGTCTCGGCGACGAACCGCCATCCGCGCTCAATCTCCTCTTGCGTCACAGGTGCGCTGCGTAGCGACGGCGCCCTCGCCGTCGTCGAGGCGGGCGTCGTCCTCGACGCACCGCCGGACGCCCGCTTCTGCGCTTCGACGGTGGCGAATACCGACACGACCGCAAACGCACATACGGCGAACGGATTCAGCCTCGTGCGAATCGTCCGCCACGCGCCGCGCAGCCCCGCAAGCGCGTATGCCGCGGCAATCAGCGACAAAACGCACAGGCATATCCACGCCAGCCCGTCTTTCGCCGCGTCTATGAGCGCAATCAAATCCATCTCCGCATGGCACTAGTGTACCATATTTCCGCCCAGGCGGGCGGCGAGTGCGGAGGCCGTGACGCCGCGCAGGAGAATGCGCTTCGTCTTGGACGTTTCGCCGCTTTTGAACACGACCGCGCTTTTGGGAAGTCCGAACGCCTCCGCGAGCGTTTCGACAAGTTCCTTGTTCGCCTTGCCGTCGACCGGCGCGCACTTCACGCGCACTTTCACGGCATCGCCTATCAGTCCGTCAACGCCCGCGCGCGAACTGCGCGGCTGCGCCTTGACGTTGAGAATCACGCCGTCCGGAGTTTCTATGCAGTACATTGCGTCATGCCTCCATCGCGCCCGCCGCGCGGCGATGCGAAAAGACGCTGCCCCACAGCGCGGATTGCGTGAGCAGCGTGTCCGTCAGCGGACGGTAGTGCGAGGCGGAGTTGCCGTCGAGGTAGATCGTCTTTATCGGCACTTCGCGTGGCGGGGCGGGATGAAAGCGCGCGTCTGCGAGCATTCGCGTCTCGTACTCGTAACGCTCGCCCGGAATCGCCAGCATCCGCAGAAGGAGCGAAGCGGGTATGCCGCGCAGTCCGGTCTGCGTGTCGCTCACCGCAAGGCCGGTGAGCAGGCGGAAGAGCGTGCGCGTCCAAATGTTTCCGAGCCTGCTGCGGAACGGTACGTCGCTTCCGAACGAGCGCACGCCGAGGACGAGGCCGCCGTCCGGCGAGCGTTCAAGTTCCTCCGCCACGCGGCGCACGTCTTCCGGCGCGTGCTGTCCGTCGCCGTCCGCCGTCACCACGCCGATCGCTTTGGGAAGATTCTCCATCACCCACGCGAACGCGGTCTTGAGCGCCGCGCCCTTGCCGCGGTTCGAGCGGTGCGAAAGGACGACGTCGACCGTTCCGTATATCGCGTCGAACGCGGCGCGTCCCCGCGTGGAGCCGTCGTCCACGACCACTATGTGCGCGAAGTCCGCGCGAAGCCTCCGCACAAGCGCGGGCAGCCGCGTCTCGTCGGGGTTGTACACCGGCAGGACTATGGCGACGCGCCCGGTCATTGTCCGGCGTTCGTCTCCACGCGGTCCAGCAGGTCTTCGTAGAACGCGGCGTTCGCCGCCGCGAAGTACGGCGCCACGAAAATGCCCGCGAGACCGAACGTGGCGCCTACGAGAACGAACCACCCGATGAACGAGGCGTCGAGGCAGGCGAGGCGCCAGCGATGCCCGTGCATGATGCGCCGCGATTCGGAAAGCGCCTTGGCGGGCGACCAGTCGGGATGATCCGCCATGAGCATGAACGCCATTCTGTACGAGTATGCGGCCATGACGCCCGGCACGACGAAGAGGAGCGTCCAGAACGCCAGAAGCGCCATGCGGAGCAAGCCCAGCGCCGCCGTGCGGAAAAACCAGCGGAATCCAGAAAGCGCCTGGTACGCCATGGCGCCGCCGCGCATCACGGCCACGGAAAGCACCGCGCCGCCGTAGGAAAGGATTCCCGCCCACGCCGCCTGCAGCGCCGTGGAACACGCAAGAAACGCCGGCTCCGACTTCGGGAACGCATATTCGGACAGGAGCCGTTCCGCCTCTGGATCGACGGCGAATCCGAACGAGCGCAGGAACTCGGCGAAGGGTATCTCGACGACCCATCCCTGCGAGAGGCCTATGCGCCGGACCGCGACCTGCATTACGACGGAGAGCATGGAGATTATGGCGAATCCGGCAAGCGCGGGGAGCAGGCCGCCTTCCTTCATTGCGCGCCATGCGGAGGCGCGGATGTCGCGGGCCGACGGCATGGTCACGCTCCAAAGCACATTATCTGCCGCTCGAACCCGAACGTCATCGCAATCAGCGCCGAGCGGATCCACATCCCGTTGCGCATCTGGCGCCAGTACATGGCCCGCGGGTCGTGGTCGCAGCACGTGGCGATCTCGTCGCGGCGGGGCAGCGGGTGCATGATTATGCCGTCGGGCGGAAGAAGCTTCAATTCTTCCGCGCCGAACTTGAAGAGATGCGTGTCGATCTTCGCCGACTCGCCTTTCGACTGGTCCCACTCGTCCTGTATGCGCGTCATGTACACCGCGTCGGACATCTTCACGGCGGCGCGGAGGTCGTCCATCACCTCGTACTTCACTCTCTTCGCGTCCAGAATCGCCAGCACGTCCGCCGGCACCTGCAGCTGCGGCGGGGCCACGAACACCTGGCGGATGCCGTCGAAGTCCGTGAGAAGGTAGCTGAGCGAGCGGACGGTGCGTCCGCGCAGCAGGTCGCCGCAGAACGTGACGGTGCGTCCGTCGATGCCGCCTTTCGTTTCGAAGGAACGCAGAAGGGTGTAGATGTCGAGGAGCGCCTGGGTGGGATGCTGGTCTTTGCCGGAGCCGGCGTTGAGAATCGGAATCGGGCGGGACGAATTGGAAAGCTCCCATGCCATGTGTTCGGCCAGGCCCTTTTCCGGCGTGCGCATGATGATCATGTCGAAGTAGCTTGAGAAGGTGCGGATCGAATCTTCCTTCGATTCTCCCTTGAACTCGCTGGACGTGGCGGCGTCGCGCACGCTGCCGGTGGTCAGGCCGAGGATTTGGCACGCGGCGAGGTGGCTGAGGAACGTGCGGGAGCTCGGCTGCGAGAAATACAGCATTGCGCGCTTGTGCGGGAGGAGCGACTTGAGATAGAGCGCCCCCTCCTTGCTTTTCGCCATGAAGCGGATTCGGTTCGCGAGGGCGGCGAGGCGCTCGAGCAGGTTGCGGTCGAACTGCTGCGCGAAGAGCGTGTGGTAGGGCGTGTTCGGAATGGTTTCGTTTCCGAGATAAGGCCTCTTCGCCTCGAGCGGAAGCCGCTCGAAATCTTCCCACGATATTTCCGTAAGTCTGGCCATCGCCGTTTCCTTCCTGCCTGGTTGTTAAAAGACAGCGGCTAGTATACCATATTTCGACGTTTCCGTCGCGTCGCATTCGCCGTTTTTGGCTGGCGAGGACGCCCGCCCTCCCGGGAGGGCCGACCTCCGTGTCGGCCATGGCCGGGACAGCGCCCGGCCCTCCCTCAACGCGCCGCGCCGTCGACAAGCTTCAGGAATTTCTCCGGCGGCGGGATGGGGCGGAACGTTTCGGTGGATACGAAACAATGGCGCGTGAAGCCGTCCGCAAGCAGTTCGCCGTCCCTGCGCACTTCGCAGGCGATTTCCATCCGCACGCCTTTGTGCGCCTTGCACCATGCCGTGACGTCGAGAAGGTCGTCGTACCGAGCAGGGCGGTGGTAGTTCACTTCCGCGTGCGTAACGGGCAGCGCCCATCCTTCGGCCTCGCACTGCCTGTACGTGTAGCCGCACGCGCGCATCAGTTCGTTGCGGGCGCGTTCGAAGATGGTGAGATAGTTGCCGTAGTAGACCACGCCCATCTGGTCGGTGTCGGCATACGGCACGCGGTATTGCAGAGTAGTTTTGCGCATAGGCCGGCCATTATAGCAAATCTGGCCGCCAGGTGCAAAATCTTCGTTTTACGGGAGTTTGCCCATTTTGGGGCGTGGCCGCCTCGACGCGCAGAGTGGACGGATAAAAGTAGTGGAAACAACTTTCATTTACGCCCGGGCTAACTCGCCCGCGTCCGACGGCAGTTTGTTTTTGAAACAACCAGAACAACTCTCAAGAACAACGTTGCCCTTCGGACGCGCCTTGAACTTCGCCAATGGCCTTGTTCAAGTTTCGTTCGCAGAAAAAAGTTGTTCTTGAGAGTTGTCTTGGTTGTTTCCAAATCGGCGTTCCGCCATGCCGCCGCGAAGTTTCCCGGAGGGCCTCAACCCCATCTACGAGCGTAGACCCCTAGGGTTTATAATTCCCCCTTTTAGGGTTCATAATTCCCCCCGCATAGGGCCACGCCGCCCGGCAGCGCGAGGCAACCTTGCCGCGCCGCCGAAAAAAACGTAAATTTCTGGTTGCAATGGTGCGAGGGTGTGTGGTATACTTGCGGTGATGAAACGAGCGCATTGTATCGCGATGCAGCAGACATCGCTTCTGGACGCGGTTGAAGGCCGCGTGGCGTGCGCTTTTGATTCCAATACCCCCCCCCCCTCAAAGTCTAGGGGAGCTTGCATGGCGACGGTGCGGCGTGTATCCACGCCGCTGCGGCGGCCGGGGACGGCCGCCCTTCCGGGAGGGCGCGTGTCCTCACGCGCCGAAAGCGAACGGATTGCAAAACATCGGCGCGGCGCGTCGAGGACGCCGCGCCCTACCAATCATGCAATCCGGCTGAAAAGCCGGATGCGCGGCGCGTTAAATGCAACACGCCCTGCCAATTTTGCTTAACTCAAAAAGGAAACAAAATGAAAACAACAACGAGAAACATCGAACGGACTCGGCGCAAGGCCGCCGCGTTCCTTATGGCGTTGGCTGCGGCTGCATGGGCCGCCATGCCCGCCGCCGCCGAAACGCCCGACTACTTGGTCGAGTGGGTGCAGCCGAGCGCGGCGCTCTACGTTGATACTGGCGTGAAAGGCAAGTGCGGCCTGAAGGCGGAGGTGAAGTTCTCCAACATCAACACCGACCGCTGGCCGGTAATGCTCGGTTCGTGGAACGACAAGCGTTTCAATCTCGTCATGCACGACTACCAGAACGCCCGCTGGGAATACGGCTACGCAATGGTCAACTGGGGCAATTTCCCGTACTACGGCTCTCTTGTGACGGCGGAGGTGGAGGTTTCCGCGTCCGGCGCCATGACGGGCATGTGGACGAACCAGAGCGGCGAAACGATTTCGAGAACGATGGACGAAACGGCCAACTACGGCGCGGTTGATACCGACCTCAATCTCTATCTCTTCGCCTCCCACTACAAAAACGGGAATACGGAAAACGCCGCGCAGTGCCATCTGGGACGCCTCTACCGCGCCAAACTGTGGACCGGCGACACGGGTTCGTGGACGCCCGCCCGCGATTTCATCCCCTGCGTGAAGAACGGCGTGGCGGGTCTCTACGACACCGTGAGCCAGACAATCTTCTATCCGCAGGGCAACACGCTCGTCGCCGGCCCGGCTAAAAACGACAGCGGATACGCCATCGGTTCCGCTGCGCATCCCGCAACGCAGTGGGGGCGCATCGCCTACGGAAAACGCGGCGGCATGGGCAACGGCCTGTGGTGGCATCTCCATCTCGGCGACTACACCTTCATGGGTGACGGCGACATTGACAACCTCTTGAGCTCCTCGTGGAGGGACTCCTACCTCAGGTGGTCGCAGGATCGCTTCGACGGATGGTTCTATGTTTCGTCGGACAAGGCCGGGACGTGGTCGATCAGGCAGAAGTTCGACGACTACTTCGCCATCTTCATCGACAACAGCCTGGTGCTGTACAACAACTCCTACACTGGCGAGGCGACCTCCACGGTCGAGGTGTCGGCGGGCTGGCACCGCTTCACCATCATCGCCGGCGACACCTACGGCGGCTACGGCCCGACCCTGTCGTTCAACGGCGGCAGCGTGCCGTTCACCGTCACCGTCAACGGCACGGCATACGCGTTCAACAACACGAACTTCCCGCAGGGCAGCGGCTCCAACAGCTACACGCTCGCCGCAAACGAGGACTGGACGGCACACGGCCCAATCCTTCTCGCCGGCGGCGCGGTGCTCGACCTCTACGGACACCAGCTCACCGTCAAGGACATCGCCTGCGACGAATTTGTGGGTGCGTATGTGACGAACTCCGCCTCGAAGAAGGCCGTCCTCATCTTCACGGGCGAGCCGACGGAAACCAAAGCAATCGTGGACGGCCTCGTCAAGGAAATCGGCACGAAGATCATGCTCGCCAAGGCGGGCGAACTTTCCGCCACGTGGACGGGCGCGGCGGGCGACGGAAACGCGCTCAACGCGAACAACTGGCAGGACACTCTCACGGACGAGGCGGTCGTGCCCACGGCTAACCATGCGCTTTCGGTTGTCGGCACCGCCGTGAATCTCCAGATTCCGTCCGGATCCGCGTTTACCTGCAAGTCGCTCGACATCGGCAACTGCACGCTCACTGCGGACTGCGACTGGAGCGGGCTTTCCGTGAAGCCTACCATCAGCGGCGTGGCGAATCTGAACGGGCACGTCCTAACGCTCAACAACGTCGCCGCCGTCTCCGGCGCGGCGATATCCGGCGGCGAGGGTTCGGCATTGGCGTTTGCCGTGGCGGATGCCTCCTATTATTCCGGCACGTTCAACGAGTCGACCTTCATCACCGACGTTGCAAACCTCGCCATTTCCGGCAGCGCGAAGATACGGCTTCCCAAATCCGGCAGCGGCACGTCCACGATCGAGCAGCTGCAGCTCGGCGCGTCTGCCTCGCCGACGGAGTTCGTGCAGACGGGCGGCGACGTCAGTCTCGGCGCTAAAGTACACGGCATCGGCGAAACGGCCGGGAAGAAGGGTACCTACATTATGACGGGTGGCACGCTGACCACGCTCTCCGGCAGCGAGTTCCAGGTCGGGCGCGACGGCACGGGCGAGTTCATCCAGACGGGCGGCACGGTTACGGTGAACAACTGGATGTCGCTTGCCCGCAATGCCGCATGGTCGAAGGGCACGTACACGATGTCCGGCGACAGCGTGCTGAACGCCACGGCGCTGGATATGTATATGGCGTGCGCGAACAACACGGAGGCGTACCTTACCGTCGGCGGGAATGCAACCGCGAACTTCAGGGGAATCCTGATGGGACCGTGGCGCGGCTCCAACCGCAAGAGCTGGATTTATCTGAACGACAACGGCACGATAAATTTGGACTACGAGCTTGACGTGGGCGATCAAGGCGGATGCACGGGGGAATTCGACATGACTGCGGGGACTTTGTCAGTGGGCACTCTTCTGCAGCTTGGTTGGCGCGGCAATTCGGTCGGCTTGATGACGATGAGCGGCGGCACGGCAACTATCGGCAGCGATCTGTACATCGGACGCGACGGCATCGGCACGCTCAACCTCTATGGCGGTGACATGACGGTGGGCGGACTCGTACGCATTCCTTGGGGCGGCGGCGGCATCGGCTACATGACGATGACGGGCGGCACGTTCACCGTGAACGGCGACCAGCTGCTTGTTTCCGACTGGGGCAAGGGCAAGCTTGTGCAGGACGGTGGCGCGATCACGGTGTCCAAGGCGTCAGCCTACGTCGGCATCGGGCAGAGCAGCGGCAGTGTCGGCCACTATGAACTAAACGGCGGCACGCTCGCGGCGCCCAAGGTGCGGAAGGGCGACGGCACGGCGACGCTGCTGCTCAACGGCGGCACTCTGAAGGCCACCGCAGCCGGCGCGATCATCGACGGCGTTGCCGATGTCCAGTTCAACGGCGGCGAGTTCACGCTCGACTCGAACGGCAACGACGTCTCGATGGCAAACAGCACAGTGACGGGCGCGATGGGGCCAGCGAAGCTCGTCAAGACCGGTTCCGGCACGCTCACGGTGGATACGCTTCCCGCCGCCGGCACGGTGAAGGTCGCCGCCGGCACGCTCGCGCTCACATCCGGCAGCACGTTCGAGAGGCCGCTCTCCCTCGCCCACCGCTGGAGCTTCAACGGCGACTGGAAGGATTCCGTCACCGGCGTCGCCGCCGAGCCGACTTCCACGATCACCTTCACGGACGACGGCATGGCGCGGATTCCCGGCAGCACTGCGGCCGACAAGGAGAAGAACTACATCGAGCTTGGTTCGGACAAGCTTCCCTCCGACAGCGTGACCATGGAGTTCTGGACGACCATCCGGGCGGACGTCACGTGGCCCAAGATGTTCTGCCTCGGCTCCGGCACCGGCAGCGTCATCGGCTTCACGTTCCACCGCAACAGCGCCGACGGTCCCTCCGGCATAGACGTGACTGACGGCGGCACGTTTACCGGCACGGGCACGCTGACGAAGGACGTTCCGTACTACTTCGCGTTCACCTTCCAGGCGAATCCGGACGGCAGCACCTCGATGAAGGCGTACTGCGTGAACGTTTCCACCGGCGAACTCGTTGGCACGATCGACCAGACGCTTTCAAGCTGGAAGCTCACGGAGAAGATCACGCAGACCATGTTCCGCCTCGGCTATTCCTTCTGGAACGACGGCGCGGCGCAGGCGGACTTCGACGAAGTGCGCGTGTGGAACGGCGCGATGTCCAAGGAAGGCGCGCTGCGCAGCGCGGCGCTCGGGCCGGACGCGTCGTTCGGCGAGATCGAACTTGCGGCGGGCGGCACGCTCGACCTGGGCGGCCAGACGCTCACGTGGCCGTCGGTCGCCTGCAAGGGCGGCACGGTGCAGAACGGCACGCTCAAGGTGAGCGGCACGATCGACCTGAACGTGAACGACGCCATAACGAACACGGGCACGGTAGACCTATCCGACGCGACAATCAACCTTGTCGATCCGGAGAACCTGACCAGAGGCTTTGATTTCATAAGCGGCAGCGGCGCCGTGACGGGCAAGCCGGCGGCCACGAATGTGCCCAAGGGTTGGAAGGTCAGCGTGTCCGGCGGCAAGGCGCGCATAAGCAAGCTCGGCGTGGCGGTGCTTGTGTACTGACGGGCGGCGGCGCGTCGAGGACAACGCGCCCTGCCAATTTCGCTTAACCCCAAACCAAAAAGGAGAAAACGACAAATGAAAACAACAACGAGAAACATCGAACGGACTCGGCGCAAGGCCGCCGCGTTCCTTATGGCGTTGGCTGCGGCGGCATGGACCGCCATGCCTGCCGTTGCCGAAACGCCCGACTACTTCGTCGAGTGGGTGCAGCCGAGCGCGGCGCTCTACGTCGATACCGGCGTGAAGGGCAAGGTCGGCGTGAAGGCGGAGGTGAAGTTCGCCAACGTCAGTTGCGGCGATTATCCCGTGATGCTCGGTTCGTGGGGAGCCAGACGCTTCAATCTCATCATGCACTGGGGCCAGCAGGCCCGTTGGGAATATGGCGACGCGATGATCAACATGGGCGCGTTTCCGTGGTACGGTACCGTCGTGACGGCGGAGGTGGAGGTTTCCGCCGCCGGAGCCATGACTGGCACGTGGACCGACCAGGCCGGCGGCAAGATCACTCCATCTACGGACGCGACGGACACTTACGGCTTGATCGATACGGATTTGAACCTTTTCCTGTTCGCAAGCAACAAAGACGGCTCCCCGTCGCAGAACCACCTGGGGCGCGTCTACCGCGCCAAGCTGTGGACCGGCGACACGGGTTCGTGGACGCCCGCCCGCGATTTCATCCCCTGCGTGAAGAACGGCGTGGCGGGCCTCTACGACACCGTGAGCCAGACGATCTTCTATCCGCAGGGCAACACGCTCGTCGCCGGTCCGGCCTTGAACAACAGCGGGCACGCCATCGGCTTCGCCGCGCATCCCGCCACGCAGTGGGGTCGCATCGCCTACGGGAATCGCAGCGGCATGGGCAACGGCCTGTGGTGGCATCTTCCTCTCGGCGACTATACTTTTAATGGCGACGGCGACATTGACAACCTCCTGAATTCCTCGTGGAGGGACTCCTACCTCAGGTGGTCGCAGGATCGTTTCGACGGCTGGTTCCAGGTTTCGGCGGACAAGGCGGGTACGTGGGCGATCAAGCAGAAGTTCGACGACTACTTCGCCATCTTCATCGACAACAGCCTGGTGCTGTACAACAACTCCTACACCGGCGAGGCGACCTCCACGGTCGAGGTGTCGGAGGGCTGGCACCGCTTCACCATCATCGCCGGCGACACCTACGGCGGCTACGGCCCGACCCTGTCGTTCAACGGCGGCAGCGTGCCGTTCACCGTCACCGTCAACGGCACGGCATACGCGTTCAACAAAACGGACTTCCCGCAGGGCAGCGGCTCGAACAACTACACGCTCACCGCGAACGAGGACTGGACGGAACTCGGACCGATTCTCCTCGCCGGTGGCGCGGTGCTCGACCTCAATGGACACCAGCTCACCGTCAAGGATATCGCCTGTGACGAATTCGTGGGCGCGTATGTGACGAACTCCGCTTCGAAGAAGGCCGTCCTCCTCTTTACGGGCGAGCCGACGAAAACCAAAGCAGTCGTGGACGGCCTTGTCAAGGAAGTCGGTACGAAGATCATGCTCGCCAAGGCGGGCGAACTTTCAGCCACGTGGACGGGCGCGGCGGGCGACGGCAACGCGCTCAACGCCAACAACTGGCAGGATACCCTCACGGACGAGACGGTCGTGCCCACGGCTAACCATGCGCTTTCGGTCGTCGGAAATGCAGTAAACCTCCAGATTCCGTCCGGATCTGCGTTCGCCTGCAAGTCGATCGACATCGGCAACTGCACGCTCACCGCAGACTGCGACTGGAGCGGGCTTGCCGTGAAGCCCACCATAAGCGGCGCGGCGAATCTGAACGGGCACGTCCTTACGCTCAACAATATCGCCGCCGTCTCCGGCGCGACGATCTCCGGCGGCGATGGTTCGGCTTTGGCGTTCGCCGTGGCGGACGCCTCCTATTCTGGCGAGTTCAGTGATTCGGTCTTCATCACCGGCGCCGCCAACCTTGCCGTTTCCGGCAGCGCGAAGATACTGCTTCCCAAGTCCGGCAGCGGCACGTCCACGATTGAGCAGCTGCAGCTCGGCGCATCCGTTTCGCCGACGGAGTTCGCGCAATCGGGCGGCGACGTCAGCCTCGGCGCCAAGATTCACGGCATCGGCGAGACGGCTGGAAAGAAGGGTACCTACATTATGACAGGCGGCACGCTGACCACGCCCTCCGGCAGCGAGTTCCAGATCGGACGCGACGGCACGGGCGAGTTCATCCAGACGGGCGGCATGGTCACGTTGAACAACTGGATGTCGCTCGCCCGCAATGGCGCAGGGTCGAAGGGGACGTACACGATGTCCGGCGACAGCGTGTTGAATCTGCCGAACCAGACACTGTACATGGCGTGCCAGAACGACTCGGAGGGGACCCTCACCGTTGGCGGGAATGCCGTTGCAAACTTGACGAAAGGCATTTGGATGGGCGTG
>JAFPNP010000008.1 GCA_017411125.1 Kiritimatiellia bacterium | reverse complement strand
CCCCGGAACCGAACTCTACGAGAACTGGCTCAACACGTGGAACACCGACAACAAGTGGTGCAACGGCGGCGCGGGAACGATCGCATCAGCATATTACGCCTTTGACTGCCGCACGATGGCGGAAGTCGCGGAGCGGCTCGGGAAGGCGGAGGACGCGGCCTATTTCACAAAAAGGGCGAAGGCTGTGGAGAACGCAATCGCGAATAGCCTGTGGCACGAGGGCGACGGCGTGTGGGGCGAGTACCGCGAGCGGTTCGGCCTGAAGCGTCTCATGCGCGCGCCCGATCTCTCCACGGTCTACATCGCCATCGACAACCTTCCCTTCGATCTTGAGCGCAACCGCCGCGCCGTCGCATGGGTGGAGGACAACGTGCCGACGCATTTTGCGAAGGACGGTTTGACGTTGCTTTATTCGTCCAACAGGCTGCCGCCGTTCTGGACGTCGTGCGGGCGCTATCCGAACGAGACGACCTTCTGGGCGCTCGCCTGCTACCAGACCGGCGAGCCGGAGCTCGGCTGGCGGCACCTGCACGACGTGGCTGCGATCTCTGCGCGCGGCGCGGGCTGCGGGCCGGGCGTCGGCACGTGCGACTTGAACTACGATTTCGCCTGCTACGGCAACATCGACTTCGCAGACAACACCGCCGGATTTCTCCGCGCCGTGGCGGAAGGCGTGTTCGGCATCGTCGACGGCAAGGAGATACGTCCGTCCTTCCCCGCGTCGTGGAACGAGGCGGAGATAAAGTCGCCGTATGTTTCCTACCGCTGGACGCGCAAGGACGGCGTGAAGGTGACGGGCGGAAGCCGCGCCGCTACTGTCAAGGTCGTTGCCGTGCCGAAACCGAAGTTTGCTGGTGCGGCGATTCCTCCGCGCCATGCGCGGTGGGGACATCCGAAGGGCGAAGGGTCGGACCTCTCGATCCCTCCGGGCGCGAAAGCGGAGTTCGTCGATCTATCCAAGTCGTTCAATCAGAACTTGCGGCTTTTGCACACGGGGAAGTACTCTCCGCGCTTCAAGCACAGCACCATCCAGGCGAACGGGCGCAGCTGGTGGGAACGGCACGAGGTCGTGGACAACCGCCATTGGCCGAAGAACTACTACGTTCCCAAGAAGCTCGACTGGCCCGGCGACGGGCGTCTCGTGACGAAGTACGGCCCCGCGTTCAGGCTCGGTCCGGCGGACGGGACGAATGCCGTGTTCGTTTCGTTCTACAAGCAGTTCCCCGACACGGTGGAGATTCCGCTCTCCGGCAAGGCGCGGAAGATCGCGCTTCTCACGGCGTTAGTCACGAATCCAAACGTCGCGTGGATGGAGGCGGCGGTCGTGAAGGTGCGGTATGCCGACGATACGGAGGCGGCGCTTTCGCTGGTGCCGCCCGACAACTGCGACGACTGGCTTTCGTACATGCACGGGCAGTGGAGCTATCTCGACATGTCCAAGGACTGCAAGCCATACGCTGTGAATGGACGGCCGGTGATGTTCGGCAAGAACGCCACGCACGGAAACGCCCACGCCATCGTCCTCGATCCGTCGAAGGAATTGAAGTCCCTGCGCCTCGAATGCCGCGGCACGGAGACGTTCGCCGGACTGCTCGGCGCCACTCTTTACAGGTAGCGGAAACGCCATGACTTTGCAGCAATTGAAATATGCGGACGCCGTCGCGGCCTGCGGCTCGATAAGCGAGGCCGCGCGCAGGGTGTTCGTGACGCAGCCTTCCCTTACGGAATCGCTGCGCGCGCTCGAAGAGGAACTGCGCATCGCAATCTTCACCCGTTCGTCCCGTGGAGTGGCCGTCACACGCGAGGGCGAGGAGTTCCTGGCCTCCGCGAGGCTGATACTCGACGACGTATCCCGCATCGCGGCGAAATACACCGGCAAGGCCGTGCGCCGTCCGCAGTTCGCCGTGTCGTGCCAGCATTTCTCCTTTGCCGTCGAAGCGTTCATGGAGGTCGTGAAGTCGAACGGCGCCGACGCATACGACTTCACCCTCCGCGAGACCGTGACGAGCGAGATAATCGACGACGTTGCGCGGCATCGCAGCGAAATCGGCATACTCTATCTTTCCGGCAGAAACGAAAAGGCCCTGCGCAAGATACTCAAGAAGGAGGAACTCGGTTTCGAGGAACTTTACGAGGCGAAGCCGCACGTGTTTCTCGGCAGGAAGCATCCTCTGGCGAAGAGGAAATGCATCCGCCCGGACGAATTGGACGCATATCCCTACATCACCTACGAGCAGGGTGCGGAGAACGCGCTCTATTTCGCGGAGGAGGTGATGCCCGCGATTGACCGCAAGAAGAACATCCGCGTGCGGGACCGCGCAACGATGACGAATCTCGTTTTGGGCTTGAACGGCTTTACCGTCGCTTCGGGCGTCCACGCGAAGGCGTACAATCCCGCCATCGTGTCGGTGCCGCTTAGAATGGACGACGCCATCCGCGTAGGAACAATCCGCCGAGAGGGCATCCCCCTCTCGGCGGCTGGTCAGGCCTTCATGGCGGCCATGAAGGCCATCGTCACACAAGACCGCGCTTGACGAGGTGCTCGGCGATTTCGACGGCGTTGAGGGCCGCGCCGCGCAGCAACTGGTCGCCGCTCACGAACATGTCGAGGCCCTTCTTGTCGTTGCGCGAGATGTCCTGGCGGATGCGCCCCGCAAGCACGTCGTACTTCGACGTGGCGTCGAGCGGCATCGGATAGCCGCCGTTCAGAGGATCGTCCACGACCTTCACGCCCTCTGCCTTGGAAAGGATTTCGCGCGCCTCTTCCGGCGTGACGTCCTCCTCGAATTCCAGGTTGAGCGATTCGGAGTGGGCGCGCGGAATCGGCACGCGCACGCTCGTGCAGCTGACCATTAGATCCGGCGCGTGAAGCATCTTGCGCGCTTCGTTGCGCATCTTCAGCTCCTCGAGCGTGTACCAGTTGGTTTCATCGAACTTGTCGATGTGCGGGATGAGGTTGTACGTCAGCTGGTGCTGGAACGCCTTGACGGAGAGCGGCCTGTCCTCCACCATCTCCTTCATCTGCTCTTCGAGTTCGGCGAGGCCGGGAGCGCCGGCGCCCGACGCGGCCTGGTAGGTGGACGCGATCAGCCTTTTCAGCTTCTTGGCCCTGTGGAGCGGAGCCACGGCTTCTAGCATGATGGCCGTCGTGCAGTTCGGGTTGGCGATCACGCCTTTGTTCCAGTCGAGATCCTCGGCGTTCACCTGCGGGACGACGAGCGGAACGTCGGGATCCTGCCGGAAGGCGCGGGAGTTGTCGATCATCTTCGCGCCGGCCTTGACGACGGCGTCCTTGAGCTGGATCGCCACGTCGGTCTTGCCGGCGAAAAGCACGATGTCGAGGCCGCCGAAGCTGTTCTCGTCCGCTTTCAGGACGTGGTACGTCTCTCCGTTGATCACCTCGTCGCGTTCGCGGCTTGCGAACACCTGCACTTTCCCGCACGGGAAGCCGCGGTCTTTCAAGACCTTTATCATCTCGGCCCCGACGGCGCCCACGCCGACGAGGCCAACGTTGTACTGTCTGCTCATCGCCGTTTTCTTATTTCGCGAGTTCCTTGGCCTTCTCGGACGCCATCTTGAAAAGCGGCTCCGCCGGCGTGGCGGCCGCGAGCTTCGCCATCTTGCCTTCGCCGACGATCTTGACGCCCTGCAGGACGCCGTAGGCGGTCTTGGCGTCGTCGTCCTTTTCCGCAGACTGCTTCATTGCCGCCGTAAGCGTCATTAGGCCGGTCTTCGCGAACGTGCGCAGCTTGTCGGCGTCTTCGGGGGTCGCGGTTTCGATGGACACGTCGAGCGTGGCGTTCTTGCCGTCGGCGGAGGCGCCTGCGACGACTTCCAGAGTGCCGAGGCCGAGAACGATCTTGTCGCCGTCGGGAACGATGCCGTTGATCATCTTAAGCGCATCGGTGCTGGGAAGATTCTTCTTCACGGTGTCGCCGATCTTCAGGGCTTTGGCGCGGATCAGGTCGTTGGCGCCAAGCGAGAACGCGCCGAACTCCTTGCTCTCGCCTTTGCCGTCGCGGTAGAGGGCGATCTGCTTTGCAAGGGCGTCCGCAGACATCGCGGCGAGGACGAGTTGTCCGTCAAGCGAGGCGACGCACGGCACCACGGCCTTGCCGCCCATCTTGGAGTCCTTGGCGTGGATTTCGTACGCGGGCACGCCGGCGACGGTCGCCTTCTTGAACGAGACCTCGTCGTCTTTCTTTTCCTCCTTGAGCTTCTTTTCGCAGACTGCGATCGTCTTGTCGAGATCGAGCGCCATGGCGAGCGCGACGGCGACTTCGGGAGCACTCTCGCCCTTGACGGCGGCGGAAACGTCGCCGACGGTCACGGCCATCCATTTCGCGGGCGTCTTGTCGAGGCCGAGTTCCTTTATGATCTCCTTCGCCTCGTCGGGAAGCTTGGACATGTTGTCCGCCGTCAAGCTGCCAAACTTGTACTTCTTCGCGAGCGGCGCAAGCGACGTGGTCTCCGCATTGCGGCAGGCCAGTGCAACGATTGCGCCTTCGCCGATTTTCGGCCCGGCGTATTCTTTTGCTTTCTTTTGTCCGCAGCCGGCGATTCCGGCAATGCAGGCCGCCGCGAGCGCGGCGTACGCAACGTGTTTCATCATGCTCGTTTTCATTTTATTCTCCCTTTTGTTCTTTCTGTTGTTGGTCGGCGTGTTCGCCGTCTGGCGGAACCGAACTGTTCGGCTCGCTGCTAATGGAAATAGTCACGTCGGGCGGCGGCGGAGGCGCGGGCAGGTCCCATTCCTCCAGCCGCGCCTTCTGCTCGACCGGCTTGACGTATGCATTCGTCTCGTCGACGGTCTTCTTGGGTTCGAGCGCGTTTTCGAGGTTCGGCTCCTTGCGCGTGATCACGTCGTCGCGGATGAAACCTACTTTGCCGGCGGCGTTCTTGACGGCGAGACCGCCGACCATTGCGGCCGCCGCGGCCTTCTGTTCCTCGGTGACGGCTTCGCGGGCGTCGACTGCTGCCTTGGCGGCCTCGTCGACGGGTTTGAGCGTCGCTTTCTGTCCGCGCGCGAGCTTCTCGAGCGGCTTCAGCAGCGGATCGTCGTCCTGTATGATGGTACACTTGAGGGGTTCTTTGATGTACTCTTCGATCTCGGGGATGGCGAATGACTCGTCCTCGTCGGCGAACGAGATCGCGATGCCGGTGTTGCCTGCCCGGCCGGTGCGGCCGATGCGGTGTACGTAATCCTCGGCCTCGTAGGGGAAGTCGAAGTTGATGACGTACTCGATGT
>JAFPNP010000078.1 GCA_017411125.1 Kiritimatiellia bacterium | reverse complement strand
CGCCGTTTCCCGGAGGTGTTCGCAGGCGACAGGCGCGTGCGCTGCCGCGCCACTGTCGTTCCGAGGGTTCTGCTCAGCCAGGAGAACTTCACAATGACGCTCCGTCGTCTCGCGCCGGGGCTGGATTTCGATTTCGCCACGGGCAGGTACTACCAGCGTCTTCTCACTCCGACGGACTATCTCAAGAACAGGGCGGAGCTGGACGGCAAGGTGGACATTATCGTTGACAAGATGGCACGGACGGTCATCCCCTTCGAAAGAATCGTAAAGAGGTTTTTCACCACCGGGAACGCGGTCAAGGGACGCGTCCGCTTTGTCCGTGCCGCGTTCAACTGCGCGGCGGTCTGTCAGTGCCTGAGGTACGAAGTCGGCGATCTTGACATGTACGGTTTGTTCGAGCCAGATGAAATCGCCGCCTTCTCGCGCTGCCTCGAGGCCGAGATGTACCTTCGCATGGGCAATTCGATAGAGTTCGGCGACTTCCGCCTTTCCGCGACAAAACTGCTTCTCGGCGATTTTCTGGAACGCGCCGACAACGCGGTCGCGGATGCGCGCATTGCGGCCGACCTGCGCTTCGGCCACGATTCGGGATTGTGGCCAATGGCGGGAATTCTAGGCATCGCGGGACCTGGCGACCGGGTACCGGCAGCGGAATCGTACAAGTTGTGCCCCATGTGGAAGTGGATGACAATGGCGTCCAATATCCAGATGGTGTTCTATCGCAACAGCGCGGGTGAAGTGCTCGTCAAGATACTGTGGAACGAGCGTGAAATGGATTCCATACGCGGCATCGCTCCGTGCAATGGGCCGTACTACAGGTGGCAAGACCTGCGGAAGATGATAAAGGAGCGGCTGAAATGACATTTAACCGACAAGGGCGTATGATGACCGTCCTGTCAGTTGTCGCCATCGCGGCAATGAACGAGGTCTCCGCCAATCCTGACGTTGTGACGCTGATTCCCGCGCCGCGTGAAATGAGCATAACTGGCGGCGAGCATTGGACGGCAAAAGCTCCAAAGGCGGAGAAAGTGTCTGGCATTCCGCCGGAGGGCTACGAACTCTCCATCACGACGAACGGCATAACCGTGCGCCATTCGGATGACGCGGGCGCGTTCTACGCGAAAATAACGCTTTTGCACTTGGGGCGTTGGGACGCAAAACGAAAATGCGCGGTCTACCCATGCCTTGAAATAAAGGACTGGCCCAGTTTCAAATGGCGCGGCGTGCATCTGGACGACTCGCGGCGCTTCTTTGGAAAGGACGCGGTTTTGAACGTCCTCAAGCAGATGTCGTGGTTCAAGCTCAACGTGTTCCACTGGCATCTCACCGACGACCAGCTCTGGTCTCTGGAAATTCCTGGATTTCCAGAGCTTCAGAAGTACGGCGCCGAGTTTCATCTGAAGGGAATGGCGAAAAAATGGCGCGGGGAGAAGGTCGGAACGCTGTGCTACACGGCAAATGACGTGAAGGAAATCCTCGCCTGCGCCAACGAGCGCCACATCAAAGTAGTGCCGGAAATCGAGCTGCCGGGGCACTCATACGCAGCCATTCTCGCATACCCGGAACTATGTTGCTTCCCTGAACAGATATACGCAAAGAACCGCGACGCATTCAGCCTGAACTACAACAGAGCCACCGGCGTCTACTGTTTCGGCAATCCCGGCACCTTCCGCTTCCTTGAAAAAGCGCTCGACTACGTGTGCGAGCTGTTTCCGTCCGACGTGATACACATCGGCGGCGACGAATGCTCGCGCGCCAATTGGAAGAAGTGTCCGAAATGCCAGGCGTTCATAAAGGAAAAAGGGCTGAAAGGCGTGGAGGAGATCCAGCCATGGGTTACGCGGCATTTCGCGGCATACCTCGCGAAGAGGGGAAAGCGGGCAATTGGCTGGGACGAGATATTCATGTCGTCTTCATGGACGAAGTGGAGCGACTTCGTCCGCGCCAACGGGGACTCCTTCTCGCCGCTCGTACCCAAGACCACAATGGGAATGTGCTGGCGCAACTGGGGCCCTGGCGCGCTGGCCGCGAACAAGGGGTTCGAAATCGTCCGATGCCCCACCTCGCATTGCTATTTCGACTACACGCAGGGACTTGCGGAAGACCCGCACCCTTATTTCGGCGGATCTGCCATCTCTCTCGAAAAGGTTTACGGGTTCGATCCGCTTGCGGGCGTGGAAGCCAGCGCCCGCGGAAACGTGGCAGGAGGCCAGTGCTGCAACTGGACGACCCACACGTTCAGCCTGGAGGGGCTTGAATGGAAACTGTGGCCGCGCGGCTTTGCGCTCGCCGAGGTGCTGTGGACACACCCCGACCCGGCGAAGCGCGACTTCGCGGAGTTCGCGAAACGCGCCGCGGAATACCGGCGCCGTCTGATATTGGCGCACGTCAACTGTGCGCCTGTCGTCGCGCCGGCAGCTGCGAAGGGACGATAACGAGAGGCAAAACGGAGAAAAGGCAATGAACACCATGCAACACGTGAAATCTGAATCCCGATTCAAATCGGGCTGCGCGTTCGTCGCGATGGCGGCATCCGCTGTCGCAGTCTGCGCGTCGTCGATGGCGGCGGATGTCGCCGAGCCGCCGCGCAAGGACGCGAAGCAACAGGAAATCAAGGAATGGTTTCTTGAAAACTACTACGGGCGCGCGCCGGTGGGACGTCCTTCCGACATGGAATTCAAAGGCGATGAAATCTGGATCGCCGGCGGCAAAGTTAAAATTCACCTCGAAGTGACGCTGCCTCAAGGCGCATCCAGGGGAAAGCCGTGCCCGGTCGTGCTTGTTGCGGACAGACGCTCGTGCTTCCCGACGCCCATTGCTCCAGAAAAATTGAAGGGTATTCTCGCTGTGCAGGACGACTTCCGGCGCATGGCGACAGAGCGAGGCTACGCGCTTGTGATGTGGAACGTCAACGACATCGCGCCAGACTGCTGGCTTTTCGACCGGTACATAAAGAT
>JAFPNP010000077.1 GCA_017411125.1 Kiritimatiellia bacterium | reverse complement strand
TATGGTCGATCTGTTGTAGATGCAGAAAACGTAGGCGGCGTTGACGATGCCGTCCGCCGTGAAACCTTCGCAGTTGAAGCGCAGCGCATCCAGCGCCGAGAACACCGGCGGCAGGTCGCCTATGATGTGCAGCCCTTCGAGATGGAACGAGGCCTGGACGACAAGCCCGGTTCCGCAATGCATGGGGAAGGGGGACAGATATCCGAAATCGGGACTCCAGGCAAATGCGTTCTCCGCCGCGAGCGTACGCTCCTTTTCTTCCACCAGTGCGTATGCATCCTGGATTTCGTCCGGATCGAGCCATTCCGCCGAGACGGCGAACTCGTCACGGTCGCCGAACACTTTGTTCGCCGAATTGCGGAACAGGGTGACGGTGCCGTTTGAAATCGCGTCGGTCCGCAGAAGATCGGGATATTCGCCAGAGGAGCGCCGCCGTCCAAACGAGCTCATTGCCGCCCTCCCTCGTCGCCAAGGGCGTCGATCCGGCGCTGCAGCTCCGCCGCTGTTTCGTAGTCCTGGCGCTTTATGGCGGCTTTCTGTTTGCGCCGGAGATACGCGCGCGTGTCGCCTTTGGGCGCTTCAGGCGGCATGGATCCGACGTGGGCGACGCCGTAGCATCCGCCCAGGGCTTCTTTGCGTATTTCGCGCGCAAAAGTCTTCCAGCACACAGGGCATCCGAGCCGTTCCTGCTTGGTTATCTGCTCCCATTTGGCATGGCACGCGGGACAGACCTTTTTTTCTGTATTCCGCTCCTCGGCCAAATGCCCAAGCCCGTCCACGAGACCCATTGCCGCCTTGAAGAAGTCTTCGACGAATTGCGGCGGCTTGTCGCCGGCCCGGACGACCTTTACGTCCTTTCCGCCGTCGTTTCCCTTTTTGTCTGAATGCTTCGCGGCTGCGGCGCACGTCTTGCAGACGTAGAGTTCCTGCTCTTTGCCGTCCTTTTCAAGCCGCAGCGCCGTTTCGGCGTCGGCTTTGTGGCAGAGTTCGCACTTCATTGTTTCAATCGGCGAGAATGTTCGGTATGGGTTGTCCGGTGGATTTGAGCTTGCCCGTACTTGCTTTGGGAGGCGTCTTCGGTTTGCTCGCCGGCGACGCGATGGCGGACGGAATCTCCTTCTCCACAACAGTTATCGGTTTCACAACCGCCGTCGGTTGGGGCGAGGGCGGAACGGAAGTCGCCTCGTACAGTTTGCCTACGCTCCAGGCGATGAATGCCAGTGTAGCAATGGCCAGCAATGCAAGCGCCGTGATTCGCCAGACGCGTCTGGGAATTTCCTGGACTTTGTTGATGACGCCGCTTGAAATGGCGGAAAGGCTTTTGCGGAAGCGTTCCGCTGCTGTCGGGCCGCCTTCGTCATATGTGTCGGACGGGAGAAACGGCGATGATTCCAGATCGATTGGCGGTGGAATCCTGCCGTCAGAAGCGGGCGTTGCGTCTTTTGGCGGGATTGGCGGGAAAAGCGGTGCGTCGTCTGACGCATGTTGCTGCGGCTGTTCGAAAAGATCAAGTCCTTGTATTACTGACGGCGGTTCGATTTCTTGTTTTGGTTCTGGCTCCGGCTCTGGCGCGGGCGGCGGAGGCACTGGTTTCGGTTCCGGCTCCGGTTCCGGCTCTGGTTCTGGTTCCGGCTCTGGCGCGGGCGGCGGAGGCACCGGTTTCGGCTCCGGTTCCGGCTCTGGTTCCGGAGCAGGCGGCGGAGGCGGTGCCTCAGGTTCGGGTTTTGGGGCTGGCGGCGGCGGCTCGAACATGGTAGGAACTTCCCGTATGTTGACCGTCGGTGCACGGCGTCCTTCGTATATTTCCATGAATTCCCGCACTAACGGGACCGGATCGAGACCGACGCATTCCGCGAACAGGCGTACGAAGCCGCGACCATAGATTGGTGCGGGGATGCGGTGAAAATCTTCCCGCTCCATTTCTTCGACGGTCTGGATGAGCATATGCGTCTGCGCGGCAACCTGCGAACAGGTGAGGCCTTTTGCCTCGCGGGCGTCTTTCAGCGTTTTTCCGAATGAACTCATCTTGTTTTCCTTAAATCACTTCGCCAACCAGTCTTCCGCGTCTTTCGCGAGACAAGTCGCATGGCTTGACAGAACTCGCCGAAACAAACCTTGCGCGTCTGAAAGGTTCAGCGCGATTAGTATGCCAAATTTGCGCCGTCTGCGCAAGTGGAAAATGACGTATGCGGTGCGCCCGTGCGTGAATAGCGGGAGCAATCGCGACGGGGGACTTTCGCGAGTTTCGGAAATGTGATATAATATAATATATCTCTTTTTTCAGAAGGAAGGCAAAATGAAAGTATGCAAATTCGGCGGCAGCTCGCTCGCGGACGCAGGGCAGCTGACCAAGGTGCTGGACATAGTGCTGTCCGATCCGCAGCGTCGGATCGTAGTGGTCTCCGCGCCGGGCAAGCGCAATCCCGGCGATACGAAGGTCACAGACCTGCTCATTGCGCTCGCCAAGGCTGCGCTCGAAGGCAGGAACACCGCGTCTGCGCTCGACGCGGTAGTCGTTCGTTACGCCGAAATCGCCAAGGCCCTCGACCTCGGCGACGATCTTGTGCGCTCCATCAAGGAAGATTTGCAGATGCGCCTCGCGCAGGTGCCGTCGTCCGCCGGCGGCGATGCGGGCGTGTTCATGGATTTGCTGAAGGCCGCCGGCGAGGACAACAACGCGAAGCTTGTCACCGTCGCTTTCCAGAAACGCGGCAAGAAGGCCAGATACGCTTCGCCGAAGGATACCGGCATGGTGCTTCAAGGGGCGCCCGGCAATGCTACGCTCGATCCCGAATCGTATAAGAGGCTGGCGCGGGCGTTTGCGGACTTCGAGGGCGTGGTGGTATATCCCGGATTCTTCGGCTACCGCGCCGATGGCACGGTGGCCACTTTTCCGCGCGGAGGAAGCGACATCACCGGGTCCATCCTCGCCGCGGCCGTCCGCGCCGACGTGTACGAGAATTTCACGGACGTGGACAGCGTTTACCCTGTCGACCCCCGTCTCATACCAGAGGTCAAGACGGGTATCGACACCATGACGTACCGCGAGATGCGCGAGCTCTCCTACGCAGGTTTCGGCGTGTTCAACGACGAGGCGATATTCCCCGCCGTCCAGGCGCGAATCCCCATCAACGTGCGCAACACGAACCATCCCTCCGAGCCGGGCACGATGATCGTGCAGACGCGCCGCGTCATGCCCGGCACCGTCACCGGAATCGCCGCCGCCAACGGTTTCACGAATATCATCATCGACAAGTATCTCATGAACCGCAAGGTCGGCTTCACGCGCCACTTGCTCACCATCCTCGAGGAGGAGGGCGTGAGCTACGAGCACACGCCCAGCGGCATCGATTCCATATCGGTCATTATCCGCTGCGACAAGCTGGATCCCGCGCTGGAGAAGAAGACGGTGTCGCGCATCAAGCGCGAACTCTGCCCCGACAGCGTGATCGTGTCGCACGACTACGCGATACTGATGGTCGTGGGCGAGGGGATGTGCTATTCCGCCGGAATGCTGGCGCGCGCAACGTCGGCGCTCGCCGCCGCCGGAATAAACATTTCCATGGTGAACCAGGGCGCGAGCGAAGTGTCGTTCATGATAGGCATAAGGTCGGCGGACCACGACCGCGCCGTGCGCGCGCTTTACAACGAATTCTTCGGCGAATGAAAAGGCAAGGAGACTGCACGATGAAGAAGAAACAGGACAATGTGACGGCGGTGATCGAACTCAAGGTCACGCCGGCGAAGGACACGGGCTTTGCGAAGATCGCGCAGAAGATCGCCAAGTTCCCGCAGGTAGAGGCTTGCTTCCTCATGAGCGGGGCGTACGACCTGCTCGTGTTCGTGAACGGCGCTTCGCTGCAGGACGTGGCTCTTTTCGTGAGCGCGCAGCTTTCCACGATAGAGGGCGTGCTCTCCACGGCGACGCACTTCATGCTCAAGACCTACAAGGCCAAGGGGCTCCTGGCGGACTTCTCGCCGGATCGCCGGCTTCCAGTGGTCTGAGCGCGAGGAGGGAAATGCGCAAGACCTTTATCGCGCCGCATGTTGCGGAACTGCCCAAAAGCGGCATCCGCGCCTTTTTCGATATCGTGGCCCAGCGGAAGGACGTGATTTCGCTCGGCGTGGGCGAGCCGGATTTCGACACTCCGTGGCACGTTTCCCGCGCCGCCGTCACGGCGCTCGAGAACGGACAGACGCACTATACGTCGAACCTTGGCACGCCGGAACTGCGGCAGTCCATCGCCTCCTATCTGAAGCGCCGCTTCGACGCGCAGTTCGATTGGCGCAGCCAGATTCTCGTGACCGTCGGCGTAAGCGAGGCCATCGATCTGGCTATCCGGGCGATCACAACGCCCGGCGACGAGATACTGTTCCACGAGCCGTGCTTCGTGAGCTATCCCGCCACTATCCGCCTTGCGCACGGCGTCCCGGTGCCTGTCGAGACGCGGGTTGAGGACGGCTTCCGGCTGACCGTCGACGCGCTCGAACGCCGTGTCACTTCGCGCACGAAGGCCCTGCTGCTCAATTTCCCGTGCAATCCGACGGGCGCGACGCTTTCGCGCGCGGACATGCGGGCCATTGCGAGGTTCGTGCTGAAGCACGATCTGTTGCTTCTCGCCGACGAAGTCTATTCGGAGTTGATCTATCCCCCGAAGGGTTCCTCTGCGAAGCCGGCCAGCTTCGCTTCCATGCCGGAACTGAAAAACAATCTCGTGCTGCTCAACGGCTTTTCGAAGTCGTGGGCGATGACTGGCTACAGGCTCGGCTATGCGTGCGGCCCGCACGACGTGGTGGACGCCATGATGAAAATCCACCAGTACGGGATAATGAGCGCGCCCACGCTTTCGCAGGCTGCCGGAGCCGAGGCGATGGACAACGGGGACGACGATGTTGCGCGGATGCGCGCCGAGTATCGCCGCCGCCGCGACTTCCTCGTGCCCGTGCTCAACGCCGCCGGGCTGGACACCCTCATGCCGCAGGGCGCGTTCTACCTTTTCACGGACATACGCTCCACCGGTTTGACGTCCCAGGAGTTCGCGGTGCGTCTTCTGGAGGAGAAGTCCGTCGCCTGCGTGCCCGGATCGGCGTTCGGCGCGTGTGGCGAGGGGTTCGTGCGTTTCAGCTACGCCACGGCGATGGAGAAGCTGGAGGTCGCCGCAGTGCGCATCGCCGAGTTTGCGAAGGGGCTGTCGCGCCGCCGCAAATAGTTTATGTTCGTGATTGACTACGGGCGGCAAATTCGGTATCATAATGTGCGTCTGACGATTTCAGAAAACAAAAGGAGTTAAAAGAAATGAATCGTGTAGTCAAATGTGGTCTTTTCGCAGGTGCAATCGCGGCTTTCGCCGTGCAGGGTGCGCTGGCGCAGGAAGAGCAGAAGGAATACGCCGGTGCGCCGGATCCGACGAGCTACGGGTATACGGTGCTCATGGTCGGTCTCGCCACGCCGGTTTCCCTGCCGTGGGATTTCGACTGGGACGTGTTCGGTCTCAACGCGAACCTTGCGTACAGCGACTGCAACAAGATGTATGGTCTCGAGGCCGCCCTCGTGGGCAGCACGGCGCGGTTGAAGATGATCGGTCTTCAGGCCGCTCTCGGATGCGCTTTCGCCAACCGCGATGCAATCGGTGCGCAGGTGGCTCTCGCCACGGTGTGCAACCGCACCGGCTACGGCCTTGCGGTGGACGCGGTGGGCATCAACCGCGAGTTCGTCGGTCTTCGCGCCGACCTGCTCTGGTCGATGACCGATTCGTCCGTCTACGGTCTTTCCGTGGCGGGGCTCGGCAGCGCGGTGCGCGAGGACATGTGGGGCTGGCAGCTCGCGCTCGGCGGCAACTTCGCCCGTCGCGTGCATGGTCTCCAGACCGTCGGCATCTGCAACATGACGGATGAACTCCGCGGTGCGCAGATCGGCATCGTGAACTACGCGGCCACTTGCTCGGGCGGCTTCCAGATCGGCCTCGTGAACCTGATCATGGACAACCAGGTTCCGTTCCTTCCGATCTTCAACTGCTACTTCCCGATCGACTGAACAGACGAGGGAAAGAGCATTTCGTGAATGCGCTCCGTCATTGAAATGGCGGCTGCGCGGGAGGGGCGCGACCGGGAAGGTCGCGCCTCTTTGCGTTCGGCGGGAATTTCGCCGCAATCGTCCAGGGAGAACTCTATCGTGCGGTCGGCGACGTCCCACCAGGGCTGTCCCTTCGCCAGCACCGGCGGATCGCATGCGATGCGCACGCAGCGCACAGGCACGCCGGCGTGGAGGGCGATCTGGGCAGCTCCGCGGTGGAGCTTGCGCTGCCGCGCATTTTGCGGAGTGCGCGTTCCTTCGGGGAAGATTGCCACGTTCACGCCTTCCGCCAGCAGCTTCTCTGCCGTTTGCAGCAGTTTCTCGGGATTGTCGTTTACGATGAACGCTCCTTTGACGACGAACGAATAGAAAAAGTTCCGCCCTGCGGCGGATTTTGCAATCGCAGTGGAGTCCGGAAGGACGGCGAGCAGGATGATTACGTCTATCAGCGTCGGATGGTTCGCCGCCACTACGCATCCGCGCAAGGACGCAAGTCTTTCGCGGACTTCGGGCGCAACAACGACGCGGAACAATCCCGTTGCGCGGGCCGCGCCCACAAATAGTCTGTAGCACGTCCGCACTGCGGTGCGCAGCGCCCGCGTCTTCGCCTTGCCGCCGAAAAGCAGAAGGACGGGAACGAGGATCGTTCCGAGGAGAAGTCCGCCCAGTCCGAAGCAGATGAAGAAGAGCGCCGAAAGCGCGCTGCGCAGGGCGGACATTGCAGGTTCACCTTTGCGTGAGGACGAAATCGGCGGCGCACAGTTCCCGTAGTCCGCCGCCGAAGAATGCAGCCGCGTCGTCGAACGCCACGGGCGGACATTCCGTGTTTCGGAACACGGCTTCGCATTCGCCGTTCTGGCTCGGCTCAAGTCTGACGGCAAGTGCGCATGCCTTCTGCAACGGCCCGAATTCCGCAGCGTAGAACTGCGGCGTCGCTTCTTCCGCATACACGAATATGGCGCTGCGGTTCAAGGCAAGCGTTTCGAGCAGGCCGGCTTCGAGCGAACGGTCGCGCGCCGCGATGGCGGTGTACGGGGCGTGGTTTCCCGTGATAAGCGAGAACGCGCCCGGCGCGGCGTTGTGGACAGATGCCGAGAATCCGGCTGGCGACATTTCTCCGTCGCCGTGGAACTGCTCCATGAGTTTCAGCGTGACGCCGATTTCGCCCCAGCGCGATGCAAACACCACCGGGATTTCGCCTTTGGCGCGTACCTGCCACGCGACAGACAGCGCAGCGCGTTCGACGCCGGTGAGGCGACGCCGCTCCATCGGCGGGATGAACGAGACGTCCGGTTTCGGACATCCTTCGTCCTCCCGCCAAACGGCGCATCCTGCTATTGCGAAGTCCACGGCCTCCGCTTACTTCGCGAGTGCGTCGGCGAGCGCGGCGATCTGGGCGCGGGTGGCGTCGGTCAACGCGCTGCGGATCGTAACGACCGGTTCGACGAACGTGATTCCCTTCGACTTCTCGAACAATCCCTTGATGACCTTTGCGGCGGCCGGCGCCCATGTGCCGTTCTCGATGAGCGCCACTTCGCGGTTCTGGAAGTTGCGTTCGGTGAGATGCTCCACGAACGTGCGCATGAAGGGGAAGCAGTCCATGTTGTACGTGGTCGTGGCCAGTACGAGCTTTCCGTAGCGGAAGGCGTCCTCTACGGTTTCCGGCATGTCGTCGCGGGCGAGGTCGGCAATCGCAACCTTCGGGCAGCCGCGCTTCTCGAGTTCGTCCTTGAGAAGGAGCGCCGCTGCCTTGGTGTGCCCGTAGACGCTCGTGTAGGCGATGCACACGCCGGGGGATTCGACGCCGTAGGAACTCCAGGTGTCGTACTGCTTGACGGCGTGCGCGATGGCTTCGCCCTTGAGGACGGGGCCGTGAAGGGGGCATATCGTCTGGATGTCGAGAGTGGCGGCCTTTTTGAGGAGGGCCTGTGTCTGCGGGCCGTACTTGCCTACGATGCCGATGTAGTAGCGGCGGGCTTCGCAGTCCCATCCCTCCGGATCCTCCACGTCGTTCGCGCCGAACTTGCCGAAGCCGTCCGCGCTGAACAGCACTTTGTCGGTGGAGTCGTATGTGACTATGACTTCAGGCCAGTGTACCATCGGCGCGGCGACGAAGTGGAGTTTGTGGGTTCCGAGGTCGAGCACGTCGCCTTCCTTCACCACCAGTCTGTTGGGCGCGATGTCCGGCCCGAAGAACTGTTCCATGAACTTGAACGCCTGCGCGGACGCGACCACGGTGGCCGAAGGGTGCTTCGCGAGGAAGAGATCGATGTTTGCGGAGTGGTCCGGCTCCATGTGCTGCACCACGAGGTAGTCCGGCGAGCGGCCTGCGAGCGCGGCGTCGAGATTGGCGAGCCAGGCGTCGCCGAAGCGGGCGTCCACCGTGTCCATCACCGCGATCTTGGCGTCGATGACGGCATAGCTGTTGTACGCCATGCCTAGCGGCACGACGTATTGCCCCTCGAAGAGGTCCACGTCATGGTCGTTTACCCCGATGTACTTGATATCGTTGCTGATTGTCATTGCTTCTGATTCTCCTTTTCTCTCTCGCTTTGCGTCCGCGCATCCGGCGGAACGGCGCATATTATATCAAAATCCCAGTTTCCGCGCACATGGTTCGTCGGCGCGGCGGCGGTCTTTGTTTCCGCCGAACAGCAAATCGGCGAAGACGGGGAAGTGGTCTGAATAATACAGGCCGAGGCCGGGGCGCATTTCGGGGCTCGTTTCGCAAGACAGCACCCTCACTCCGCCTGACACGTATATGTAGTCTATCCGCCATCCATATTTCCGTTTGTCGCGCATGCGTTCCTCCAGCGGCGCCTTGATTGCATCCGCGGCCTGGATTTCCGGCTCCACGACTTTCCATCCGTTGTACGACCGCCATGTGCCTTTGGGCGGCGTCTCGCTTTCGTACAGCGTGTTGCGCCATGTTTTTGCGAAAAACGCGGCAGGGGCGTCCGTCTGGTGCGCGTTGTGGTCGCCAATGAGAACTATCGGCATCTTTTCCGCTATCTTGCCGATTCGCTCCACGACAAGCCTTGCGCTCTTGAGTTTGGATTCAGGGCTTTTGTGGTCGGCGTGGACGTTTGCGATGCAGAAGCTCGTGCCGTCCGTCTTGTCGGTCAGTATCTGCCAGGAGCAGACGCGCGGGCCGGGCGACTTCCAGCCGTAAGACCCCGGCACGTCCGGCGTCGGCGAAAGCCAGAACGTACCGCGCTTTTCGGCGTCGAAGCGCGACTTGCGCCAGAACACGGGCGATCCCGAAAGGGGCGTGCCGTCTTTGTCCACGCCGCGGTATTCGCCAGAGAAGTCGAAGTCCGGCATCTTCTTCTTGAAAAACTCCACCTGGTCCTGGCACGCTTCCTGGAAGCCGCCGACGTCCGGGTCGATTCTGCGCACGAATGCGGCCAGATCGGTCTTGCGGTCGTTCCAAAGCCGGTGGACGTCGTTTTTGTCTGGTTTCCGCTGATTGGCTTTGTAGCCGGAAAAGAGGATGTTGTACGTCAGCACGCGCATGCGTTTTGGCGCGGTCGCGGCGGCGGGAAGCTGCGGCATTGCAAGGCATGCCGCGATGAATGCGAGGGCTGCAATAGGTTTCATGGGCGAAATGATACCACATAGCATGAACCCGGCGCAAGGGAATTCCTTTGTCTGCCGCGCTTCCATGCCGGCGATTCCGATTCATTCGCGGACATTCCGGCGCGGAATATGGTATAATGTGCGCAAGGAGAAAATGAAGATGGAACGACAGGAAATGCAGACGGACATCGCAGTTGCCGGCTTCGGGCCGGCCGCCGCCGGTTTTTTGACCACGCTCGCCCCGGAACTCGCCAAGACGAAGGAGGATGGCTCGCCGCTCTACGAATCGAGGGTCATGCCGGGATGTCCGCTGCAGGTCGTATGCTACGAACGGGCGGACGATACCGGCTTCGGTGTTTCCGGCGTCGTGACTAAGGCGGAGGCCATACGCGCCTCGTTCCCCGATTTCGTCAAGGAGGTGCCCAACGCCATAGAGGTGAAGGCGGAGAAGACCGCCTACCTTTTCGACCATCTCGGCTGTTCCAAGCGGTCGTTCGGCACGAAGTTCGTGGATGCCTGTTTCAAGGCCGGCTTCTTCATGAAGGGCGGGAAGTGGAATGCGAGGGAACTTCCGTTCACGCCGCCTTTCATGGACAAGCGCGGCGGAGTCGTGATGGGAATCGGCGCCTTTACCGGCTGGGCGGCGCAGAAAGTGATGGAGTCCGGCATGGCGCAGATATGGCCGGGAACGCCCGTCGCCGGGCCGCTTTTCGACGGGGACCGCGTTGTCGGCCTGCGTCTTGTCGATCAAGGCGTCGAAAAGGACGGCACGCCAGTGGAGGGCGCCTACATGCCCGGCATGGACGTGAAGGCCGCGCTCACCGTCGCGGCGGACGGCCCCGTGGGCGCCGTCGGGCGCGCTCTCGACGAGAAATTCGGTCTGCCAGCCGGACACCACCAGTACGACTGGGGCGTGGGCATGAAGGCCGTCGTGCGCCTTGCGGACGACTGCGAACTTGAACCGGGAACGATAATCCACACCATCGGTTTCCCGGAGCCGGAGATATTTGGCTTCTTCTACGTCATGGCGGACAAGACGGCCTCTCTCGGTATTTTCGTCGCCCCTTGGATGGACACTCCCGTGCGCACCACCTATCGCTATTTGCAGCATTGGATGCAGCATCCGTACCTTTGGCGCCATCTCAAAGGCGCGAAACTCGTAAGCTGGGGCGCGAAGTCTCTGCAGGAAAGCGGACAGGAGGGCGAACCGTTCCTCTGCGGCGATGGCTTCGCCCGCATCGGCGAGGGATCCGGCACGACGGACGTTCTTGCGAACGCGGGCGTGGACGAGGCTTGGGCGTCCGGCGTGATGCTCGCAAAGGCCGTGCTCAAGCTGCTCGCCGACGGCAAGGATTTCACGAAGGCAAACCTCGAAGCGACTTACGTGGCCGACCGCCGCGCATCGGCGCTTGACCGGCGCCTCAAAAAGGCTACCGGGGCGCGGAACGGATTCAACAAGAGTTTCTTCTGGGGATTGCTTGGCGAGGGACTGCGCGGGATGTGCGGAATCGCCCTGCCGTTCAAGAGCGTTCCGCCCGCAAGCCGCACGCCGGAACTTGAAGTGGCGCTCAAGGGACGCAAGTTCGACGCCGCAAAATTGGAGAAGGGCGTTGCCGACGCCGAAAAGGCGCGCAAGCCAATCCACGACGCGGTGATGGACGCCTGCGGCTGGCCGCAGATCCAGTACGACGGCGAACTGCTCATGCAGCACCAGGACGCGCTTCTGCTCGGCGGCAAGGTGCAGGCCGCCCCAGGATTCGCCGACCACGTGAGTTTCGCAGATCCGTCCCTTTGCGCGAAATGCACGAAACACACTTGCTGGGAAATATGCTCCGCGCAGGCCATCATGCCTCCGGACGAATCTGGCGGAACGCCGAAGTTCGACCGCGAGAAGTGCATCCATTGCGGAGCGTGCATATGGAATTGCGCCATGCTGCGCTCCGGCACGGACAAGGGTAATATAGTGTTCGAGGCCGGTTCCGGCGGTCTTCATTCGAACGAGAACTGACGTCTCCCGGAGGGCGCGTGTTTTCACGCGCACCAGCAGGGCCTGATAGAACATTGATAGATATCATTAGGGCATCGCCTAATTCAGCGATGTCGGTATTTGCAACGAAGTTGAGAATTGCCAAGGATGGTGTCGATAAGTGAGGACACGCGCCCTCCCGGGAGGGCGGCGCTGCGTATTCGATTTTGCGCTTGG
>JAFPNP010000076.1 GCA_017411125.1 Kiritimatiellia bacterium | reverse complement strand
GGCATAAGCGGCATATCGCATATTCTCCAGTGTCTTGGACAGAAAAAAATCTCCGTCGTGATAGCGTCGATCGTGCTGAGCCTTGAAAGCGTCTTTGCAGCCGTGTTCGGGTGGCTTGTCATGGGCGACGCCATGACGATGAAGCAGATCGCGGGCTGCACGCTGGTGTTTGCCGCCGTAATCGTGTCGCAGGTGTCTTCGAGCCGTGCCGCGGCGCGTTGAGAACAACGTACCCTGCCAATTTGTCAGTCGCCCGGCTGGAGCGCCGGGTTCACGTCGATCGCGAACGCGGCGTCGCCGGATACGTTGCGCCGCCAGAACGCGAGGCCGGCGATCATTGCGGCGTTGTCGCCGCAGTACTTTGGCTGCGCGAGAAGCAGCGGCACGCCTGCGGCGGATGCGGTTTCGGCAAGCCGTGCGCGGAGGCGTCCGTTCAACGACACACCGCCGCCTACGACGAGCGCCCGGTACGTGCGCCTGCGCAGGGCGCGCGCCGTCCGGTCGGCGAGGGCGCCGACAATCGCTTCTTGGTACGCGGCCACGATTCGGGCTTTCTCCGCGTCGTCTTTGGGCGGGTTCTTCTGCACGAAATACAGCAGGGCCGTTTTCAGGCCCGAGAACGAGACGCACAGTTCCGCGTCAAGTCCCGCTAGCGCGGCGGTTCCGGGGCGCGGGGCGCCTTTCGGGAAGCGCGGCAGGTCGGGCGTGAGCGGCACGCCGCGCGCCCATTTGTCGATTACGGGTCCGCCGGGATAGCCCAGGCCGAGCAGTTTCGCGGCCTTGTCGAACGCCTCGCCTGCCGCGTCGTCGAGCGTCTGTCCGATGACCTTGTACTCTCCGTAAGACGGCATGTCGACCCACGTCGTGTGCCCGCCGGACACTGCGAGGCCGAGCGCCGGCATGAGCGATTCGGGGGCGTCCGTCTGCGCCGGCCCCGGCGAATCGAAAAGGAACGGCGTATGGAGGTGCGCCTCGATGTGATTGACGCCGAATAGCGGCACGCCGAGCGAAAGCGCGAGGCCTTTTGCGGCGTTCAAGCCGACGAGCAGCGAACTGGCGAGGCCGGGCCCGTATGTGACGGCCACCGCGTCCACCGGTTCGGTCATCGTCTCGCGCACGACACCGTGGATTTTCTCGATGTGCGCGCGGCTCGCCACTTCCGGCACGACGCCGCCGTAAGGCTGGTGGAGAGGGATTTGCGTGTACACGACGTTCGTCAGCACTTCGCGTCCGTCCTTGACGACGGCGCACGCGGTTTCGTCGCAGCTTGATTCTATTCCGAGGATGTTCATTTCTTGATTCGCTTCACCAGAATTTCCACCAGGCTTTTCTGACTGGTTCGAGCCCGCCCGCCTCTTTGTAGAGTTCGCGCATCCGTTCGGCCCCCACGACTTCCGGGTCGGACATGACTTCTTTGGTCTGGAACTCCAGCTCGTCCGGCAGGCTCCAGAACACGCTGTACAGGAACTTGTCCTGCGAAGCGCGGTGCAGCACCGTCACTTCTCCTTTCGGAGATATGGATATCTTCGGCGGCGTCAGGCGCAGCACCGGGCCGAGGTCGGTCGTCCGCCAGCGGCGGCTGGACGTTCCTTCGTCGCGCGCCTTGAGGAAGATGTGTTCGAGCTGGTTGCGTCCGATGTGGACAAGCTCGAAGCGCCGCTGCAGTCCGTCGCGGTTCGAGAACATTTGCAGAGCGCTGGCGCCCGGAATGCCCGGAACCACGTTGAAGCTTTTCAGCGTGCTTTCAAAGCGCATTCCGCCGTGGACCAGCACGGCGCGGGCGAGGTAGCGGGTGCATTTGTCGATGAGGAAGTGGTCGCCTATGAACGTTTCCAGCTTCTGTCCTTCGCCGGGAAGCAGCGCAAAGCCTGCCGTGAAGGGCTTGTCGTCGATTCTATCGAAACTGCGCTGGTCGCTGGCGCGGAACAGTTCCACGAAAAGCTTGTCCGACGAACCTTGCCCGAGGCAGTCGATTGAATCCGGCGACGAGTTGGACACGTCGATCACGGCACGGAGGCGTTCGCCCTCCACGTACACGTCGTGCGTCATTGCGAGTTTCACGCTGATCTCGCTTTGCTTGACGGCGGCGGACGCGCCCGACGCAATCAGGCACAGGATAAATGCGGCTGCGTGGACCGGAATCGGAATCTTTCGCTTCATGGTCTGTTTCCTTTACACTTTCAACTCAAGCCCGTCGTATGCAAGCCTGATCCGCCGAGGCAGTTCGGCCTCGAACTCTTCGTGCTTCACGTCGTGGCACATGTGGGTGAAATAGCCTCGGCGCGGTGCGATTTCCTTCATGTACTCGAGCGCGCGGCCGAGCGTGAGATGGGTGGAGTGCGGGCGCGTGCCGCGCAGGCAGTCCAATACCATCACGTCCACGCCGCGCAGTTTCGCGAGCGTCGCGTCCGGTATCTCGAAACAGTCGCAGATGTACGCCGCCCGCTTTCCGCCGTGTTCGAAAAGATAGCCGTTGGTCGGGACGTTCCCGTGTACGACGGGCAGCGGAACGATCTTCACGTCGCCGATGCGGAACGCCCGCGCGACGCTGCGGAAGTCGATCATCGGACGGTAAAGCCCCTTCTCCTTCGGCTTCTTCCCGATGTACGGGAATATGTGGTGCATGGCTTCGACCGTTTCCGGCGAAGCGTAGCACGGAAGCACCTTTTTCCCGTTCAGCGTGTTGAAGCGCCGCAGGTCGTCAAAACCCGCGATGTGGTCCATGTGCGCGTGCGTGAGGATGCACGCTTCGACATGCGTCACGCCAAGTTCGAGGCACGCGATGCGGAACTCGGGCGGCGTGTCCACTACGAACGCGGTCTGCGGCGACCGCACGTAGAGGCCGGAGCGTCTGCGCCGGTCTCGCGGGTCGGCGGACGTGCAAGTTGGGCACGTACATCCGATTTGGGGCACGCCTACGGACGTGCCTGTTCCTAGGAATGTCAGTTGCAGCGACATGTGGCGGATATTTTACCACATTTTGCCGCAGTCATGCGTTGTAAGTCGCTGCGGAAGTAGAGCCGCCGTGTCCGGTCCAGTTGGTGTGGAAGAACTGCCCTCGCGGCGAATCGAGCCTCTCGTACGTGTGTGCGCCGAAATAGTCGCGCTGAGCCTGCAGAAGGTTCGCCGGAAGGCGCTCCGTCGTGTAGCCGTCGAAGTACGCAAGGGCCGATGTCATCGCCGGAGCCGGGATGCCGTAGGACACCGCAGCCGCGGCAACCTTGCGCCATGCCGGCACGAGCCGTTCGACCGTTGCCTTGAAGTACGGATCGAGCAGCAGGTTGGAGAGCGCGGGGTTCTTGTCGTAGGCTTCTTTGATCTTGCCTAGGAACACGCTGCGGATGATGCAGCCGCCGCGCCACATGAGCGCTATGCCGCCGTAGTTGAGGTTCCAGCCGTAGGTCTTCGCCGCCGTGCGCATGAGCGTGTAGCCCTGCGCGTAGGAGACGATCTTCGACGCGAAGAGCGCCTGGCGGATGTTCTCGACGAACGCCGCCTTGTCGCCGGAGAACGCGGGGATTTTGCGGGCGTAGGCTTTGGCGGCTTCTACGCGGTCCGCCTTCATGGCGGAAAGGCAGCGAGCGAAAACGGCCTCGCCGATGAGCGTGAGCGGAACGCCCTCGTCGAGCGCGGCGATGCCCGTCCACTTGCCGGTGCCTTTCTGCCCGGCGGTGTCCAGGATGTTCTCCACGAGCGCCGAACCGTCGGTGTCCTTGTAGGCGAGGATGTCGCGCGTGATCTCGATGAGGTAGCTGTCCAGTTCGGTCTTGTTCCACGCCTTGAACACTTCGTGCATTTCGTCGTCGGACATTCCGAGCAGGTCGCGCATGAGCTGGTACGATTCGCAGATGAGTTGCATGTCGCCGTACTCGATGCCGTTGTGGACCATCTTGACGAAGTGCCCCGCGCCGTTCTCGCCCACCCAGTCGCAGCAAGGCGAGCCGTCCTCGACTTTCGCGCATATCGCCTGGAAGATGGGCTTCACGAACGGCCACGCGGCGGGCGAGCCGCCTGGCATCATGGACGGACCCTTGAGCGCGCCCTCCTCTCCGCCGGAAACGCCTGTGCCGACGTAGAGCAGGCCCTTCGATTCTACGTATTGCGTGCGGCGGATCGTGTCGGGGAAGTGCGAGTTGCCGCCGTCGATGATGATGTCGCCCGGCTCGAGCACTCCTAGCAGCTGTTCGATCATCGCGTCTACCGCCGCGCCGGCCTTGACCATGCAGAACACCTTGCGTGGCTTTTCGAGGCTGTCGGCAAGTTCCTGGATCGAGTGGCAGCCGATGATGTTCTTGCCCTTGGCGCGGCCGTTCACGAAAGCGTCCACCTTTTCGGTCGTGCGGTTGTAGCACGCCACGGCGAAGCCCTTCGACTCCATGTTCATGACGAGATTCTCGCCCATCACGGCGAGCCCGATCAACCCGATGTCTGCTTTTTTCATTTACTACTCCTTTTCGGTTAGACGACTGTTCAAGCACACGCCGCTTTTTGAGTGGCATTTTGCGTCATTGTTGCATTCTTTCGACAACGATACATTGCAGGCGCTTCTATTGCCAGCAGCATTTGTTCATTTTTGATTTCTCTTGGGTAGGCATGTGCGTATCTATGAATCGATCGGCGCGCTACGCTCTTGCCACATCGTTTTAGGAGATCCATTAGATGAGCGCCCACGACCTGTGCGAGTTGTACGGGCACGGCATTTCCTATTTGTCTCAAGGCTTCGCCCCACGACCCGGTGATTGTAAAATCAGCTGGGAACGATTGTATCAATTTAGCTTCATGGACGGTCATGTATCGAAGCGTGCCATCTTTGAAGCGGAGCATGTTCTCTCCGCCAGGAACGCCGTGTGCTCCGGCCTTGATGGTTTTGGATGGCAGGGAGACATCGCTTCCAGTATGCCCCGGATACGTTCGTGCGCCGTCTATGAACACGTGGTCGGGCAATGAATCAATTGCATCTTTTGGGTCGGGCACGTCACGGAGAGCCTCTTCGATGGACACCCTGCTGTCTTTTGTCGCGCACGTTGGAACGGGCCATGTCCATTTGCCTGAAATGTCGCTCCTTGTTCCCACTATGAAGACGCGTTCACGAATCTGTGGCACTCCAAAGTCAGCCGCGTTCAAGAGTTTGTACTCGACATTGTAGCGTAGTCCTGAATATGCGGTTTTTCCGTCGGCAATCTCTTTTAGGCGGGCGGCATGGTCGCTCCAGTTTTCGTTTTGGCGGGACTTGCAGTCTGGAAACGACAATCTGAGGATGATGTAGTTGAAATAGGGTGCGAATTTCGCGCGTAGCAACCCCTTGACGTTTTCAAAAAGAAACGCGCTTGGTGCTATTTCGGATATGGCGCGGATGGCCTGCGGAAACATGTCACGCTTGTCATTATAGGCTCTTGCCAAACCGCCAAGCGAGAACGGTTGGCAAGGCGGGCCGCCAGAAACTACGTCCACACCTTTGAACGCGCTGAAATCCACTTTGGTCACGTCCACTTCGTGTACAAGGCGCGGATTGAAGTTTGCGCGCAGACTTTCACATGCCTGATGGTTTATTTCCAACAATCCGGCATGCTTGAATCCAGCGTTCTCCAGCCCTTTGGCCAAACCGCCGCATCCTGCGAACAACTCTAGCGTGTGCATTTGACTCCCATGAGATAATCAGTGACCCGTCGTTTCAGTTCGGGAACGGAGAATGCTTCGCCCGACATCCTCATCGCCCATGGCCGTCCCGGATGCAGACAGTCCCATTGAGGACGCTTGCCGGTGACACGTCGTTTGCCAGGATCGTGGTTTCCAAAACCATCAATGACGCTGTTCCAGAGTGGCGAATGTTCCGCGATGATGGCCGCTTCGAGAGCTGCCACCATATTGGCGGTTTCACCTTCCAGTATGGCAAACCGGCACGCAAAGTCCGCGAGATTTAATCCCTTTCCGGCCTTTATGCTTTCGGCATGTTGGCGGAGTCTGTTGAACAGCGTCGTGTTGTTCTCGGAACCGATGTTACGGTTTTGCCGCCATCCGGTTGGAACTGCCTTACCCACATATATCGGTACGCTGTAAGACTTTCTGTTGATCGTCTCACCGAAAGTTTTGTAGATGCCGGTACGTGCGATACAATATATGGCATACACGCCCGCGCCTTTGAACGGCTCCTCTGGCGGCAGAGGAAGAACGGGAGTTCCATGGAAGAAGCGCACGGCATCCAGAAGAAGTTCGGAGAATTTTTCGTTTCGGTACACGTGTTTTTCGCGCTTGAACTTTTCTTTGACGATTGGCATGAATGCTCTCTCGCTTTCCCTCGGACGCTACCGCTGGACGCGGGCGTTGCCTTTGTAGACGTCCCAGACCTGCTTTTCGTCCGCCGGTTCGGCGTAGTCGTTGAGAGAGGACGCCGCGAGGACGCCGCTCGCCCAGCCGAACTGCAGGCATTTTCCGCCGTCCCAGCCGTTGAGCACG
>JAFPNP010000075.1 GCA_017411125.1 Kiritimatiellia bacterium | reverse complement strand
CATGGCCCGAAGCGCGGCGCAGGCGTTTTCCAAGTTCTCTGGCGAAAGGCGGCGGCCCGACGTGACGATGCCGATCCTGTCCGCGCCGTTCGCTTCTGCTTCCTTCGCCGCTTTGACGCAGGCTTCGGTGCCTACCCAGCCGTAGGTTTCGCATCCCGTCTTCCAGTGTGAGGATTGTGCGCACCACTTGCAGTTCTCGGTGCATCTGCCGGAGCGTGCATTGATGATGGAGCAGAAGTCGAACCTCTTCTCCACGCACCGTTCCGTTGTTTCATGCGCCCGTTCGCGCAGTTCTTCGCGCCGTTCCGGGCGCAGCAAAGCCAAAGCCTCTTTTCTGTCTATTCCATTCATCATTATTCCAATGCGGCCTTTCCATTGCATTGCAACGTCTCGTTCATGCTGCCGACACGATATCCGGCTAGATCCAGCGTTGCGTAGGTGAAGCCGATCTTCTTGAAAACGCCGACGATTTCCCCGGCGCGGGCGGCAAGGCGCGGAATGTCGCCGGACGGCACTTCGATGCGCGCCACGTCGCCGTGCGAGCGCACGCGCAGCTGCGCCAGGCCGAATCCCGCGCCGCGCAGCCATTCTTCTGCGCGTTCCACGCGCTCAAGCCCAACCCCGGTGATGCGTTCGCCGTAGGGGAAGCGCGAGGCGAGGCAGGCGAACGACGGTTTGTCCCACGTAGGCAGTCCGAGTTCCCGCGAAAGTGCGCGGATTTCGGCCTTGGAGAGTCCGGCTTCGCGGAGCGGACTGCGCACGCCGAGTTCCGCTATGGCGCGATGCCCTGGACGGTAGTCGCCGTCGTCGTCGGTGTTCGAGTCTTCCGCCACTTCCGCAAGTCCGTGCGAACGCGCGAACTCCAGCAGCATCCGGAAGATCGCCTTCTTGCAATGGTAGCAGCGGTCGGGCGGGTTGGCGGCAATTTCGGGCTGGGATGCGATGTCGAAATCAAGTATCTCGTGGTGGATGTTGTTGCGGCGGCAGAACTCCGTCGCGTCGTCCATTTCGCTCTGCGGTACGAGGTGCGAACGCACCGTGACCGCCATGGCGCGTCCGCCGAGCGCGGAATGCGCGACGTGCAAAAGGAAAGTGGAGTCGACGCCTCCCGAAAATGCAATGGCGACGCTGCCCATGCCGCGCAGCGCCTCTTGGAGACGAATCATTTTCCCGTTGCTCATGTACGCTATTTTAGCATAAGCGGCGGCACGGTGTCCAAACCAATTTCGCTTGCCCCGCCGCGTGTTTTTGGCTACAATGGGTGCGTTTGCGGCTAGAAGCAACCGACGCCGGAAACCTGACTATGAAGGCTTGGATACAGAGAGTGTCGCGCGCGTCCGTGACGATAGACGGAGAATGTGTGGCGGAAATCGGACGAGGATACCTCGTCCTGCTCGGCGTCACGCACTCCGATACGGAGGCCGAGGCGGACAAGATCGCCGCCCGCATTCCCGTGCTGCGCCTGTTTTCGGACGCGGACGGGCAGATGAACCTGTCGCTCGAGGACGTGGGCGGTTCGGTGATCGTGGTGTCGCAGTTCACGCTCTACGCCGACACGGCGCACGGACGGCGTCCGGGTTTTTCCGCCGCCGCGCGTCCCGAAAAAGCCAATCCGCTCTACGAGCGCGTCGTCGCGCAGTTGCGCGGGCGTCTCGGCGAAGGGCGCGTGGGCACGGGGCGTTTCGGCGCGGACATGCAGGTCGAACTTGTCAACGACGGGCCGGTGAGCGTCGAGCTGCGCGCGGACGCTGCGGGGTGAGGCCATGCTTTCCACGACCATCGGCCAGACGCAGTCCATGAAACTGCAGCAAACCCTTGCGCCGCAGATGCGTCAGGGGCTGAAGATGCTGCAGATGACGTCGCTCGAACTGCGTGCCGAACTCCAGCACGAGATGGAGACGAATCCCGCGATCGACGATGTGGCAAGCCGGGCGGAGAGGCAGATGTCCGTAGAACTTCCCGATTCCCATTCATATGCGGAGGTGACGGAAAAGCCCCTCGACTTCGGTTCGTCGGGCGAGATGGGCGCCGTCATGGGCGCGGGGTCGGCGGACGACGGATACCGCGACTATTTTCTGGGCAACCTCCAAAGCGCTTCAGGAGACGAAGAGGGGCAGTCCCGCCGCGACCATCTATTCGATTCGATGGTCAAGCGCGAGACGCTGCAGCAACATCTGATTGGGCAGATCGCCCTTTCGGACATTCCGGCCGAAGACCGCGAACTTGCCGCCGCCCTCGTGGGAAACATCGACGACGATGGTTATTTCCGGGGTTCCGTGCCGGACATAATGATGGGCTTCAAGGGTGTCGACGAGCGCCGGATCGAACGCACGCTTGCCGCCATCCGCGAGTTCGATCCGCCCGGATGCGGAGCCCGCGACCTTCGCGAATGCTGGCTTGCGCAGATGGAGAAGCTTGACGATTCGCCGTGGGAGGATGAAATCCGCGCCTTGCTGGAAAAACACTTCGACGATCTCGCCGCGCGTCGCGTTCCCGCGATATGCAAGGCCCTGCGCATCGAAGAGGCCGACTATCCGCGCCTGTTGAAAGAGCTTGCGCTTCTCGACCCGATGCCGGGGCGCACGTTCGCCGCGCGCGAGGGCGGAGGAAAGTTCGCGGCGGGCAGAGGCGGGTTCGTGCAGCGCGTGGCCCCCGGCGAGTACGTCAGGCCGGAGGTGTTCGTGGCGCGTGGCGAGGACGGTACGCTGCAGGTGCGCGTGGACGGGCGAGACATTCCGGAAATACGCATCTCGCAGCGATACCTCAAAATGCTTGAAGACCCTGCCGTGTCCGCCGAGGCGAAAAGCTACATCCGCGAACGAGTCCGGGCTGCCGAGACGTTGCGCGACAACGTGCGCAGGCGCCAGCAGACCATTCGCGACATCGCGCAGGCGATCGTGGACGCCCAGCCAGAAGTTTTCGCCCGCGGCGGACTTCACGCCCTCAAGCCGCTCACCATGCAGCAGATAGGCGAACAGGTCGGCGTGGCCGGCACCACCGTTTCGCGTACCGTGCGCGACAAATACATGGCGACGCCGTTCGGGGTGGTGGAGATGCGGAGGTTCTTCACGTCCGGCGGCGCGAAGACGGACGACGGCGTGGCGGTGTCCGACGCCGCCGTCAAGGCGAGGATAAAGGAAATCATAGCGTCCGAGGACGCGGCGCGTCCGTTTTCCGACGATGCGATTACGCAAAGGTTGAACGCGGACGGCGTGGAGATTTCTCGCCGCACGGTGGCGAAGTACCGCGCCGCGATGAAGATTCCAGGCAAGGCCGAACGGGCGAGGCCGGTCCGGTAGACGTGCGTTTTTTCAGTCCGATTTTTTACTTGCATAGGTAAAAGGGATGTGCAATAATACTAGCACCAACCAAGAAAAGGAGAAAAAAATGAAGAAGGTTTCAACCAAAGGATTTACACTCGTCGAGCTGCTCGTGGTAATCGGCATTCTCGGCGTTCTGATGGGCGCTCTGTTCCCGGCGATCTCGTCCGCGCTGCTCAGCGCCAACCTGAGCACGATGTCGATGCAGGGGCGCAAACTCATACAGGGCATCGTGCAGGCCAACATCGAGCGCCAGGGCCGTCTCGGCGCGGTATGGCCGCGCGAACAGGACGACAGCGGCAACGCGCAGGACAGCGACGATCCCTCCAAGATCACCAGCAGCACCACCGACTACTTCAAGAAGCTCTTCGACATCGACCACTATAGCCAGCCCGAATGGGATCCGGTGATCGACGGCGACCTCCTCAGCGCTCTTTCCGGCTGCGGCGTGAACGGCATGACGGGCACGACCCTGACGAAGGACAACATCGCGTGGGTGATGGCGAAGAACATCGTGGACGAGTCGCAGGACTTCCTTCCCGTGCTCGTGACGCGCAACGTGGACTACTCCACGCTCAACCCGAGCATGACGCAGTTCAACGGAACGGATACGACGCCGGTCACGCTGGGCAAGACCTACGACCAGCCGTTCTCCGACAAGGGCTTCGTGCTCGTGCGCAAGTCCGGCGCGGCGGAATCCTTCAAGAAGAGGTACTCCCGTCTCAACCTGATTTTCAAGAATCAGGGCTTTGACAACCAGACGCGCGAGAAGCGCGTGGAGTTCATGGATCTCTGATTGTACGCGTCGGTAGCAATCGACCTGGCGCTCGACCGGCACTTCATACGTGTAGAGCCGGTCGAACTTTTAGGTAAAGTGCGCGTGGGGCAGCTCCTGCGCGTGCCTTTTCACGGCCGCGTGACGCGCGGCTTCGCACTCTCGCTTTCCGACGCTCCGCCGGCGTTCGCGACGAAGCCTGTCATGGCGAT
>JAFPNP010000074.1 GCA_017411125.1 Kiritimatiellia bacterium | reverse complement strand
GCCGGATTTTCACTTAACGCAAAACGGAAATCGCCACTTCTCCCTTTGTTTTCAGGGGTGTGACGTTTTTCATGCCTCAAAAATTGGGGAACCTCCAAGCGCGTTTCTGGTTGTCTGTTTTTAGTGCGGCGACGGCGCGGCCTAGGGGATGTCGGAATATCCCTTAGGGCATATATGCACAAAGTGGGGTGTTTATGCGCACAAAGTGGGGGTATTTATGCGCACAAAGTGGGGGTATTTATGCGCATAAAGTGGGGTGTTTGTGATTATATCCCCTAAGGCATTCGCCGCTGCCCTCCCGGAAGGGCGGACGACCTTGCCTGCCGAAACGAATACAACGCATTGTGGACGACGCACAGCCGCATAAAAAATTCGGTAAATTTATGGTTCCAATTTGCGCTTGAACGCGGCGCGAAAATAAAGTATACTCTCTCCGTCTTGCCTTTTGAAAGAGGCAGGGCGGCGTGTACCCATGTCGCCGCCAACGCAAAAAACGAAGTTATGGAACATAGGCACATTCAGTCAGGAGATGTCTTGAGTACGACGGCGATCGATGATATCATTGATCGCGGCGGTCGTGCCGACTGGGCTTTTCTTCGAGATCGCTCGCAAGCGGAGGCGTCTGTAATGGAAAAAATCCGCCGTGTTTGCGAAGCGCATTGTTCCGATCCATGCGACCAGAAATATCATTTATGGAGGCTTTATGCCGGATAAGCCGATTCCAGAGTGGGAGCGGCTGCTTTCATCTGCCGCACACCTCCAGAAAATCGTACCTGGAGCGGTGCTTGTCGGAGGAACAGCCGCGGCCACTTACGCTCGTCACCGCATTTCTGTCGATCATGACCATGTATTGACGGACTTGAAGGAGCGATTCGACGCGATACTGTCTGATCTTGAGTCTGTTGCCGGCTGGCAGACGGCTCGTGTCAGGCGTCCGGTCTTGATTCTTGGATCGCTTGATGGAATTGAAACTGGAGTGCGCCAGTTGATTAGAAGCGAACCCCTTGAGACCACCGTGATAGAGATTGAAGGTGTCAAGCTTACGGTTCCTGCAAAGGGCGAGATGTTCAGGATCAAAGCCGTACTCGCTTTGAAGCGCAATGCGACACGTGACTACCTTGACCTCGCCGCCATGGGCGCGATGCTGGGGGATGACGGTATTAGGGAGGCTCTTGCGAAATTCGATAGCTACTATCCACAGCCGAACGGAGCGTCACCTCTTCAGCAACTTGCCAACCAGCTGGCAAATCCACTTCCATACGACCTAGACGAGATGGACTTGTCGCAATACAAGCATCTTGACGTAAAATATCAGGATTGGAATCATGTACGTGACATTTGCGCACATATAGCAGTTGCCGTTATCCACCAGATGCTGTAGCGTTTATCTTTGCCTCCTCCAGCGCAAAACTTCAAGTAAATTTGTGGTTGCACTGGTGTTGGAATTATGCTACACTTGCAATCGTGAAACAGGGGCATTGTACAGTAGTGCGGCAGGGCGCATCGCTTCTGGACGCGGTTGAACGCCGCGTGGCGCGTGTTTTTGTTTCAAATACCCCCCCCCTCAAAGTAAGTAGGGCTTGCATAATGGTAGGGAGCGTTGTCCTCAACGCGCCGTATGACGGCATGGCGACATGCCGCCCTGCTGTTGTTTTCCATACTTCTAAAATCCAAAAGGAGAAACGGACATGAAGAAGTGCAACAAACGAGCGGAACTGTCAGGCAGAACGTTGACTGGAACGACGGTGTTTGTGGCGATTGCTGCTTTGTGTATGGTGGCGGCGTCCTTGCCATCGTGGGCGGCGACACACGGCAAGATCGTTGCGGACACGGGGCGGATTGCTGATAAAGGCGTGCGCTATCGCGGCATCTTCATCAACGACGAATTCTTAGGCCTGCGTCCGTGGGCGGTACGGCGTTTCGGCCGAGAGGAGCAGATCGGCACGAATGCGTACGAGGAAGTCTTCGCGCTGATGAAGCGCGACGGGCTGAACCTGCTGTGGCCGGCAATGCACCCATCCGGTAATCCCGGCGCCTACGAGTATTCGGAACGTCCTGAGAACCTCGAGCAGGCGAAACGGCGTGGAATCGTGATTGGCACAAGCCACTGCGAGCCGATGCTGCGGAACAACGCGCTGCTGTCAGACCAGGACAAGAAGAAGTGGAGCTGGACCCGATGCCGCGACTGGCTTGAGGCGTACTGGCGCGAGGGCGCGCGGCGCGGCGAAGACAAGGATGTCCTGTGGACGATTGGAATGAGGGGAATCTGCGACAGCGGACTAGCGGAAGGCAAGACGCTGCGCGAGAAGGCGCGGATCATGGAGGACGTCTTCGCCGCACAGTGCGCGATGCTGCCGAAGGACGCGCCCAAACTGTTTGTCCCCTACAAGGAGGTGATGAACATCTACAATTCCGGACTCAAAGTGCCTGACGGCGTGACCATCATGTGGGTGAATGACAACTTCGGCTACGTGAGGCGGCTCGGCGGGCCTCAGGCGGCGGGACACGGCGGTGGCATCTATTGGCATGCATCCTATCACGGTGTGCCTCACGGCTACTACCATGTCTGCACCACGCCGCCCGCATTCATGTGGTACGAACTCGTGGCGAAATGCTGGAACAACGGGGTCCGGGATGTGTGGATGGTGAACGTGGGCGACGTGTTCCAGGCGGAGCTGCTGCTGGGCGCGTACGGGAAGTTTGCCAACGCCCCTGATGCGTGGGGGGCGGACGCGCAGGAGAGGTTTCTCTCGGAATGGACAAAAGAGTTCCTTTCATGTATGTCGAACACGTCCGATGTCGGGCGTCCGGCATCGGACGTCCTTGCGAAAAGGATCTCCGCGCACCTTGCCGAATACTACAATCTCGGATTCAACCGCAAGCCGGAGCACATGTGCATACAGTGGACGACGAACCTGCCGACGAGCGTCAAGTCGGACCTCCTTCGCCGTTACCATGCATTGCTAAAGGAGGATACCGACATCGAGTCGGCACTCTCCGAAAATCTGCGTGACAAATATTTCCGAATCGTCGGCTACCAGGCGCGTTTCCTCGCATACGCGGGAATCATCCATCTTGAGGGTAAGGACAGGGGATACGCCCATGCCATGCTCGATCCGCTCACGGAGCGCTGGGACACGCTGGAAGGCGGCAAATGGGCGGGCATTTGGTACGATACGATCGACTGGACAACACACAACGCTTGGGATTCCGCGATGCAGTGGCCGTGGAACGAGCCGAAAAATCCTGCGAAACGCGACTATACGGGTCCTCGCTTCCTTTATCCGGCCACGGCGTACCGCGACGATGTGCAAGAGCCGGAATGGCTGGAACCTGTGTCGCGGGAGCGGGGAACGGGGGACGGGGAATGGATCCGTGTGTCCGGGCTTGGCACAAGCGGCAACGCGCTCGCGCTCCTGCCGGTGAAACCCGGTGTAGGAGTGGGGGCTGCGGTCGAATATGCTTTGACGGGCAGCGAGAAAGTTATTGTCCTTCAGTTTCTCCCCGATTTTGCACTTTGGCCGGGATTGAAGCTTGGCGTGAACGTGTCGTTCGACGGCAGCAAGCCAGTTTACGTGGCTGTTCCGAAAAGCGATTCCAACATCGGAGAGTTAGACCCTGTGCGAAACCGGGCGGTTCAGGACAATTTCATTCGCGTGGAGGTCCCGGTCCCGTGCGGCGCAAAATCGTTTAAGATTGTCGCAACCGACCCAGGCGTCGTAATTGACCATGTGGGTGCGCGATACAATGAAAGGAATCTGTACGGCAAAGAAAACGACATGAGGAGGGCAAGGTAAGAAATGCCGAAACGGAATTGACAGGAAAAAATCGTATAATGTACGTTCAACAGCCCAAGAAAGGAAGAAAGCCATGACAACAGGAAAAGCACTCAATGGAAAGCCGTATGCGGGAAATCCGCACGTACGGTTTGACGAGGGGGAAGTCGCATCGGCGGCAACGCCGAGGCGTGGGTCTCTACTCTACAAGAATATGCTATGCGCAGCCGCGCTTGCCTGGGCCGCCTCGGCGGCATGTGCCGAACTGCCGATCCTCGGATGGTACGGCATCCCCCACGACAGGGTCACTCCCGGACTGTACAGGCAGGCGAGGGACGCCGGGTTCACGCACCTCATGCAGACCGCGCCGGACCGCGAGACGGCCCTGCGGCTTCTCGACCTCGCGCGCGACGCGGGCATACGCCTGCTGCTGAATTCGCCGTGCCTTTCGGGCGAGATGCTGGAGGAGAGCGTGCGGGCGTTCAAGGACCATCCCGGCCTCGGGCTCTACTATTTGCACGATGAGCCGAACGTGGCGCAGATGCCCGCGATCGGCGCGCTGGCGAAGCGCATCATGGCCATGGACCCCGTCCATCCGTGCTACCTGAACTGGTTCGGCGGCATTGAGCCCTTCGAGAATCCCGCCCGCTGGTACGGCGCGCCCGACCTGCGCGCGTACATCGAGGCATCGCTCAGGGATATCCCCGTGCAGCTCATGAGCTTCGACACATACCCCATCAGGATTCCCGATCCTAACCACGTCATCAAGGGGCCTTTCCGCACCATGAAGGGCGCGGAGATCAAGCCGGTGTGGTTCGAGACGCTGGAGCTCGTGCGCGAGTTCTCCCGTGCGCGGAAGATTCCGTTCTGGGCCTTTGCGCTCGCCACGGCCCATCCCCACAGCACATACGTCTATCCAACCGCCACCGTCGCCTCGATGAAGCTGCAGCAGTACGCGAACCTCGCGTACGGCGCGCAGGGCCTGCAGTATTTCACCTTCTGGGGCATTGTGAAGGACGGCGAGGCGCCGGTGCAGGACGGCAGGGAGACGTACGTGATGGACCGCGTGAGGGCGGTGAACGCCGAGCTGCAGGCAAGGGCCTTCGTTTTCGCGGGGGCGGACGCGGCGGGAGTGTGGCACGCGGGCGCGCCGCTGCCGCCCGGTACGCGTCCGCTGCCGAAGGACGGCCTGCCGCGCGGCGTGCTGTCGCTTGAGGCCGACGGCGGGGTGATCGTGTCGCATCTGGTCAACGGAGCGCATGAGTATCTGATGGTCGTCAGCCGGGAGCTGTTCCGCGAGGTGGCCGTCAAGGTCGCGCTCTCCGCCGGCGTGATGCGCGTGCGCCCCGACGGCAGGACGGCGCCGGCCGCGCAGCACCTCGGCGAGTACGTGCTTTCTCCGGGCGAGGCCGAGATATTCCGGATCCGCTAGCGCCGGAGGCGGCGGAGAGAATATGAATTACCTCATTGTTTTTTTGTTGTTATAGGAGGATTCAACCATGAGAATGCGAAAACTGATGAAATTCGTGATGGTATGCGCCGCAACGGCGCCCTCGCCGTCGATGGCGGCTGCGGCGCCGGACTTGGTGACTAACGAGGCCGTGCTTTGGCTCGACGCCGCGACGCTCGGCGCGGAGGCCGGGACCGAACTCGATTCGTGGGCGGACGCGCGCGGCGCAGAATATCCGGCGGCGGCGACGTACACGGCCCGCAAGCCGCAGGTGATCGAGATCGCCGATGGCGGCCTGGCGGGCAAAAAGGCGGTGACGTTCTTCTCGGCCGGAACGGAGTGCGACATGCAGTTCCCCTCCGTGATGACGCTCAAGACGGCGTTCTTCGTGACGGACATCGACCTAAGCAGCAACGCCTATCTGCTCGGCGGCCCGGTCGACGGCAACAGCAACTACTCCTTCGCCCGCGGCATCGGCGGAGGCGATGGGGCGGTAGGATCCTACCGCTTCGGAAACCTCACCTGCCGGTACTGGCACGACGGCTTTGCCGTGGCAGACCCCAAGAACACGCTGATGCCCACGGGATACAGCCTCTTCACGTGGACGTTCTCCAACGGCGGACGAGTGAAGTACATCGGGCGGGACAGAAACGTCCCCGGACGGGTGGGCGGCAAGCGCCTCTGCGAGGTGGTGGCGTTCTCGCGCGAACTGAGCGCGGTGGAGCGCGGCCTCGTGGAGGGCTACCTGAAGGCGAAGTGGTGGGGTGGGAAGTCGATGGCCGAGACCGTTCTGGACATGATCGGCAGAAAGGCGCAGGCGCGCTTCGACGCGTCCGACGAGGCGAACTTCGCATTCGGCGACGCCGCGGAGGGCGCGCCCGCGCCCGTGACGCAGTGGAACGACCTTTCGGGCAACGCACGGCATCTCGCCCCGTACCACGTCGATGCGGCGAATCCCCGATACGGAACGCGCAGGGAACTCCTCTACGCGCCCGTGTACGACATGGGAGGCTCCGGCAGCGGAATCGACATGAAGCTGCCCGCGCGCCTGGTGGACACGCGCACGGTGTTCATGGTGGCGGACGTCGACCGCAACATGTACACCTATTGGCTCGGCGACGCCACGAACTACGACTTCGCCCGCGGCGAGTCGCTCAAGGACAACGCCAACGGCGCGTACGCGCACTCCACCGGCGGCGCCAAGATCCAGTGGAACGGCGTAATATACCGCAACGGGGCAAGGGTCAATAACCCGCTGTACGAACTGCCGGATCCGCCGGGTGGCGGGCTTTCCGTCTATTCGTTCGTGGTTGACGCGAACTGCTGCTGGGAATACCTCGCGCGCGACCGCAGTTCGGGCGTGCAGAAGAGCGGCGGAAAGAGAATCGCGGAGCTGATGGCATTCGACTACACGCTTCCGGACGCCGACCGCGAGATCGTCGAGGGGCTGCTGATGGACAAGTGGAGGCCGTCCGGGGAGTATATCGACGCGCTCGTGGCGTCCGCTCCGCTGCATCTGGACGCATCCAGCGCCGCCAACTTCACGCTCGACGGCGGCGGCATATCCGGCTGGAGGAATTCGGGCGCCGGCGCGGACGCCTTCAAGCCTTCGCGCCTGTACAACAATTCCACCGTGCTGAGTTGCGAATACGGCGCCTACGGCTTCACGAACGGAGTGCCGGCGTTTATGATGGGCGCCGCCGGATCAAACGTGGACATGGCATTCGACCGTCTTTCCGGCATACGCGCCGTGTTCTGGGCGATGGACATACAGCGCCATGCCGACGCATTCTTCCTCGGCGACGGCAAGAACGAGCGCAACGCATCCTCGGCGTACCATTTCTGCAGGAACGGGGCGGAGTACGGCACGGTCGGGGGCTATGCGTCGGCGATGTACGCCCATGCCGCGTTCCGCCTGGGGCCGATCTACTGCGACGGTTCGTGCGTGGTGGACGCCACGACGGAATGCCCGCCGTACGGAATGCACGTGTACAACGTGGCGCTTGAGAGTCCTCTCGCGGCCTCGTCGCTTTCGCAGGACAGAAACTGCCCCGGACGCAACGGGGGGCGCGCCATCTCGGAGCTGCTGGTATTCACCAACCTCGTATCGGGCCTGACTGCGGACGCGATACGCGAGCGCATGGAGCGCAGGTGGACGCGCGGCTGCGGGTGGGCCGGCGAAGGCGATGCCGAATGGGGAGCGGGGAAATACCGCGTCTTCGGCGGCGACGCGGAGGTGCCAGCCGCCGGGGCGAGCGCGGAAGGCGTGGGCTTCGCGGCGTCAGGCGCACTCGGCGGCGGGGCGCTTGCGCTTGGAGCGGGCGGCATCTTCGCAAGCGAGGGGGCCGAGGTGACGGTTGCTGCGCCGCTTTCGGGAAGCATCGGCGCGTATGGCCCCGGCAAGGTGACGCTCGCGCAGGCTCCGGGCACGGCGGATTCGCTGTCGGTGGGCTACGGCGCCACGCTCGTGATGCCGCCGGGCGGGGAGATCGCCGGGGCGCTTTCGATTCAGGAGAAGGGAAGGCTCGTGCTGGACGTCTCGAATCTCGCGCGGGGAGCCCATGCGACGGTGGCGTTCGGCGCGGCGCCGGTGCTGCCGGCGGGCGGAACCGTGCACGACTACGTTTCCACGACGGCTTCGGAGGGATACATGCTCACGCTTTCGGCGGACGGCAGAACGCTTCACGTCAACGATCCTCTCGTGGCCGTGAGCGCCGAGTGGAACGGCGGCGCCGGCGGCGACGCGAAGAATCCGTCGAACTGGGAGTGCCGGAACTTCTGCGGCGACGTCGTGCAGGACGTTCTGCCGGGCGTGTACACGACCGACGTCAAGCTGAACGCCGACTGCGATCTGAGCGGATGGGGAACGCCCGTATTCGCGAACGGGGTCGCCATAGACCTCAACGGACACGAGTTGAAAGTCGCCGACTTCGACGACGCGGGCTATCCCGGCGCTGCAGTGTCGAATTCGGCTTCATCGACCACGGCCTCGTTAGTCGTGGAGGTGGCGGCCGGCAGGTCCGCGCGCATTGCAAGCGCCCTCATAGACGGAAACGTCAGGTTGGTCAAGACCGGCGGCGGAACGCTGGTGGCCGCAAAGGGCTCCCAGACGTTCGTCGGCGGCACGGAGATAAGGGACGGCGTGCTCGAGACCGGAATCGATCCGAGGAACTTCCCCCATGGAGCGCGCGGAAGCGTCATCACCGTCTTGGCGGACGGCGAGAGCAATGGCGTGTTCGATCTGGGAGGCTTCGTCGCGCATGGCGGCGCCGTCGGCGCCGGATACGCGTTTGTGCTCGACGGGGGAGTGATCCGCAACACCGGCGGAAACCTGGATGTCACTTGGGGACAGCTTGCGGACGTGCGCCTTGCCGCCGACTCGGAGTTCCAGGTCGCGCGGAACTGGGGAATCATGCAGTCTGCGACGACGCTGGACCTCGGAGGGCACTCGCTCAAGATCGCGATAGGAAGCGACGGACGCAACTTCCTGCTGCACAACTGCGAGGTGAAGAACGGCTTCGTCGACGTCGTCAGCGGCGGATGGTTCCAGTCGGGACTGGACCATTACGACGGCAACAAACCCAACGTGGCCACAAACGTGGACTTCAGGTTCAACTGCGCGCTAAAGATCTACGCGCCGCTGAGCGTCAGGAACTACGAGCAGGTGTACGGCTACAACAACAACGACGGCACTGGCGTGTTCAGCGTACACGGCACGTTCAAGCCGGCCGCGCACGACTACTTCTACGGCGTGACGATGATGGGCGGATCGACCATCGACCTCTCCCGGCGCACGAGCGCGCTGCCGCTCACGTCCTCGTTCACGACGGGAAGGAATACGATCGACTTCGCGGCGAACGCCAAGGTGACGGTGGACCTCTCCGGGCACGCGGACGTGGCCGCGCTTGCGAAGAGCGGAGACTACGTCGTGACGTGGACCGAGGCCACGGCGCCGGGCGCGGACGTGACGTTTAGGCTCGACGCCGCGACGGCGGCGAAGTACACCTTGAAGGCGGACGCCACAGGGCTTCGGCTCGGGCGCGGGGGCTTCATGTTGATCGTTCGGTAGAAAACCGTCCCGGCGGGAAAACGAAAATCCAGGAAAGGAAGATGCAATGAAGACAAGATTACGCAACGGGGCGGCCGCGATCTCGGCCGCATGCATCGCGGCCTGCGGCGCCGCATTGCTCGCAAGCGCGGGGACGGGGAGCCTGGCGTTGCCGCCGCCCTCCCCGAAGAACGGCGAGCCGGATGCCTCCGTGCGGCCCACCAGGGCGCACCTCGAATACCAGGCGCGCGAGATCATGGCGCTCGTCTGCTGGGGCCTCAACGCCTACACCGGCCAGGAGTGGGGTTTCGGCAACGTGCCGCCGTCCAAGGTCACCGCGAAGAGGCTCGACCCCGCGCAGTGGGCCGACGCCATGAAGGCCGCGGAGATCAGGAGCGTGGTGCTCGTGGCGAAGCACCACGACGGCTTCTGCCT
>JAFPNP010000073.1 GCA_017411125.1 Kiritimatiellia bacterium | reverse complement strand
GGATTGAGGGCGTCCTCGTTGCTGACGGCGTCGGTGTATGCGTAGTGCGAGCCGCCCATGTCGAAATGCTTTGTGAACACGACGCGGCGCAGTTTCTCGCGGAACGGGCCGAGCAACCTCTCGCGCATGCCGGCCTCTGCGGCGGAAACATCCGCCGCGCACGCCGCAACCAACGCCGCGGCAGCCAATATTCTAAAGCCAACCATACCAGAAAATCTCCTTTCGACGCGAATAGTATACCAGATGCGCTGCCGTCGTTCAAGGCCGGCACCCGGCGCCCCCGCGCCGCACGGGAGGGCCGGGCGCCGTCCCGGCCCTGGCCGACACGGAGGTCGGCCCTCCCGGGAGGGCGCGTGTCCCCACGCGCCGCGCCAAATACGAAAGGATCGCAACCCAATCGCGCAAACCGCCGCTACGGCAGCTCGACCTCTATCTTGAAGAACCGCAACGCCGGGTCTACGTTCTTGGGCACCTCCGCCCAAGGTCCGTCCAGCGACTTCGCGCCCTTCAGCACAGGCATCGCACCCGATACGTTCCATTTCTTCTTCGGCGGCTCGAACGTCAATCCACTCAAGTCTGGCGCACCGTCCGCCTTCATCGGGAACAACGTTATGCGGAAATCGTTCGTCGCGTTCTCCGGATCCAATCCGAGAACATAGCACTCCCATACATTGCGCCCGTTCGCCGGTTCGTCCAGCCCGTCTCGCCATTGATGAAACCCAGCTCCTTGCCGTCCACCCGGAACGACAGATAGTCGAGAAGAAGCCTCTGCGTGCGGAACACGAAATAATCCTCGCAACTGACTTTCCACCGGAACGACACCGTCCCCGGACCGTTTACCGTCATAGACGCCGAATTTTCCGAACCGTCCGCCGTCGCGCCGCTCCTCCAGCTGCCGTCCGGCTGCTCGGTCCAGACGCCGCCCTCCCCAAAAACGAAATCGCACCGCCAGGCGTCCTCGTCTTTCGTAGTTCTCACCTGCATGAAAGCCGTGTCCGTCGTCGAACAGCTTGACCGGCTCGACCTCCGCCTCGCGTTTCAAGCTGTCCTCAATCGACGCCATTCGCTCCTTCTCGTTTAAAGAATTGAATGCGCTCGCTACGCTCGCTATTTGGTGAACCCTTGGACGGGGCGAACAGACCGCCCGTAGCGGCGGCCGTAGTCGTAGCCCGTGCTATGGCTGCTCGAATTGAAGTAGAGGCTCCTCAAGTAGTCGTAGCCCAAGTACGGGACGGACGACCAGTAGTCGCCGTACGAACCGGAAAAGTAGAACTAAATCCCATTGCCGTAGCCGGCGGCGGGGAGGAAGATGCTATTAGAAGCGTACGCGCCCCGGCCGCGCACGATATAGCCCTTCACGCCGTTCTGCGTCGTCCACGTCCAATCGCACTTGTTGGAGCAAAGGTCGTACAGTTCCTGGTACGTCGACATCCGCCAGCCGCCGCCCCAATGGACGTACGCAGCGTCATGCGAAGGAGCAAGGACAACATACGTGCCGTTGTTGTCTACAATCCAGCCTTCGCTCTGGAGCGTGGCGATGGACTTGTTGTATGTTGGACAGTGCGACGAAGTAAAAATGAAACTGAACACATTACTCGTCTATAACTACACGCAAAATCACAATATATTGTGTTCTTCCAGCGGAGAGCCCACAAGTTATCTGAATTAAGTCACACACGGCGCAGCCGTGGGCGGGGGGCTCAAAAACGACTTCGCCCTTCGGACGCGCCTTGAACTTCGCCAACGGCCTTGTTCAAGTTTCGCTCGCAGAAGAAAGTTGTTTTTGAAAGTTGTCTTGGTTGTTTCCAGTAAATCCATCGCCGTGTGGCACTAGTATACCACGAATCCCCGCCCTTGCGGACGGGGATTCGCGCGTGGCGGGAAAACAATGCCGCTTAGAAGAGGCTTTGCGCCAAACCCATGGGGATATCGGAGAAAGCCCTTGCGAGGGGAATTTTAGATCTAGAGGGATATCGGCGCAAGCCTATGGAGTGGGAATTCTGGACCTAGGGGGGGGGCTAACGCGAACGCATGAGTTTGAGGCCGAAGAGGCCTCCGACCCATCTTTCGGTTTCCGCATTGCCCTGAAAACGCACCGTGACGAAGCGCTTGCCGCGCGTGAGCTCGGCGGGAAGAGCGTAGACCTCATCCACCATCGTCTCCTTGCGCATCTTGAGCCGCACCGAAGCCACGCGGGTTTCATCCACGAGGATGTCGAACGTGCGTCCACCGTCGTATCCACACCAAGTGCATACGAGCTCGCACGGCTTCTCCGGATCGCACGCAAGGCGATACGAGAACCAGCCTTTTTTCGCCCGTGCTTCTGCGCAGCGGTACTTTCTGTTGTAGGCAGTGCCGATGCTTGTCGCCTCGCCGGTGCAGGAGTGGTTCACCTCGTCCTGCTGGAACGCGGGCCGCACGCTGTCGACCGTTCTTGCGCGATCGGCCGCCTCTCTTGCCGCCTTTTCGGCGCGCGCCTTTACCAGTTCGGCGTACTTGGCCCGGCTCGAAACGGGATAGTAGATCGTGTAGCGTTCCCTGTAGACTTTCCAGAAAGGCATCAACCGCAGGTCGTCCGGCGGCGATGCGGCATTCGCATCGTCCGCCACGATCACACGGTCGCGCTCCCTCGCCGCCTCGGTCTTGGACAGTGCCACGCCCGCCATCACCTGCGGCCCCAGCATGAACGCCGCATAGGCGCCGCCGGAATGGGGGAGGGGCTCGGAGCGCAGACGCATCGGCAGACGAAGTTCAATGCCGTCGCCGTCCTTCCAGACGCGGCGCACGGCGAAATAACCGGAGGCGTCCGTCTTTGTCTGCACGGCCTTGCCGCCGATTTCGAGCGTCGGATCTGCACACCACCACGGATGACGGAAGCGCAATTCGATCTCGACTGGCTTTTCGGCGGATATTCTGTAGCGCACCGTGTCTTCATCCGGAAAACGCGTGGACGCGGCAAGCGTAAATCCCTTTTCCGGCCAACGCAGGGTTGTGGCATGGTACAGGTTCACCCACAGCGAATCCGCGCCGTGGTAGTACGAGAGCGCGGCGTACAGCTGCGGATTCTCCATGCCGGTACCCACGCAGCACCACCACGAGTCGTAGGGTTTGGAGAACTTCTTGGTGTCGGCGAGCCGCTGGCTGAGGAAGTAACAGTATTCGCCGGGCTTGCGGCCGATATGGGCGAGCAACTGGTTGACAAGCGACCGTTCCACGTAGTCCATCGTAGCCGCCGTCGGATGCCAGGTGAACGTGCGCTCCGCGATGCGGTGGAGATTGTATATGCCGCAAGCCTCGTTGTTCTGGTCGGTAAGCATCTGAGCCGTACACGAAACGTCGTACAGATACTCGTGCTCGCCGTGGCCGCCGGTGACGAACGCCCGCTTGCGGGTCATCGACTCCCAGAACGTGTCCACCGCCGTGCGGAACTCCGGACGGCCGGTGATCGAATAGAGTAGGGAGAGGCCGACTATCTTCGGGATGTACACGTTCGCGTGCTTGCCGTCCAGATTGTCCGTGCCGCGCATCAGAGGGTCCAAAGCCTCGTGCTGGTGGAATTTCCGCCATGCGGCGTCGAGGTAGCGGCTGTCGCCCGTGTCCTCGTAGAGCTGGGCGAACGTTTCGTTCAAGCCCCCCCATTCGCTGCGCAGCAAAGACTGGAGCTTGGCGTCATCCAGGCCGCCGACAACGCCGAGATACCAGTCGGCGAGCCTGCGCTCCACGTCAAGAGCCCTTGCGTTCCCGGCATGTCGGTATGCGTCGCGCAGGCCTGCGAAGACTTTGTGGAGGGTGTACAGCGGAACCCACCATCCGCATACGGCGAAATCGCCGGCGGAGAACGTTCCGTTGCGCACTTTGTCCCAGACCTTGCCGGGCGGAATGGTCATGACATAGCCGTTCTTGTTCGCCCGCTGGCATTCGGCAAGCTCGTCCACGATGTAGTCGACCCGCGCCTTCGCCACCGGGTCCTTGGTCACGGCGTAAAGCTGCGAGACGGCGCTCAAATAGTGCCCAAGCGAATGCCCGTTGATGCCCTGCGCCTCCCATCCGCCGTACCGGACGGCCTTCTGCCGGAGACCGGCGACCGCACGGAACTCCGCGAGAAGGCGGTCCGGGTTGAGCAAGCCGAGCAGGTACACGCGGTTCGTGGCGAACGCTTCCGCGAACGGCCCGTCGCCGAGCGTGGCCGCGCCGAGCGGAAACGGCTCGCACACCTTTTTGACCGTACCGGCCCGGCTCGCGGTCATGGCAAAGACCGACAAGCAGACCACGACGGAAAATCTGGCGCCTTTCGCCAGAAGGCCGTGTGAAGATTCAGAGGTTTTCTTGCAAATATTCATTTGGTCCGTTCCTTACTTGTCTGGCTATCTCATGATGACGATGATTCCGTGCGCCTTGGACTGTTCTGCGACAGGGAACGCCGTTGCGTAGTCCTTCGCCTCCGCGCTCGTCCATACCTGCGGAATGAAGCGCAGATCGTAGAACGCATCATACCCGATGCTCGTCACGGACTTGCCGCCGAGTGTGGAGGGAATCGTCACGGCACCTGTCGGCGATGGCGAGATGGCAGGCGAATACCAATTCCTATAAACCTCCGCCGTGTTGCCATTTCCTATAAACCTCCGCCGTGTTGCCATTGATGCGGTACGTCCACGTGTAACCGCCGACGGTTTCCGTTTCGGCCCATGCGCCAAACGCCGCGGCAAGCGCCACAGCCAGCATCAGCAGTCTCTTGGTCATTTCATAGTTCCTTTCTTTGTCGAATTGTCATATACTTCGTCAGGACACAGGTCTGCTCCGTTTGGCCACATAACCGTGCCATGATCGGCAACCACTTTATCGAAAACCCCGTCCGCCCAAATCCCGGAAAGGCATTCATAGCCCCGATATGGTTTGCAGTCAAATATACCTCTTTCGCCATTGCGGAAAATGACATCAAGGCGGTAATCCGGCAATGCCCTAACCTCTTTTACACGTTCCATCAACATAATAGCCTCCTATCGGATTGGATCGACCCACACGACGTCCTTGCCTTCCATGCAAAGCTTCCAGTTCAGCATGAGTTCCTCGGTTCGCATGTCTATGAACGTCTGGGCGTTGCGCAACTGCCGCCCCGGCATCTCTCCTGCCAACACCTCACCTTCTGGGACAGAAAGCACACATTCTTCATCTCCGTACAAAACATGGACATGCGGTCGTTTGTGGCGACCGTTCTTTTCCGGGTACATGTTAAAGAACCATACCCCAAAATGCAGACACTCGTCCCATAAGGCATTTCTCCTTCTTGATCACGCCGTGTATTATATCATAATCTCCGCAGAACCGCCACTGATTCTGGAGTTTACCCATTTTTTGGCTGCGGTTTGAAAAGGTAAACGCAAGTCCCTGAAGCGTTTAGTTCTGCAAAGGCATGGGAAGAGAGGTCAAAGGGGCAGTTGTGGACATGGAGAGCCAGACCCTCCCCTAGGGGAGGGTTGCGTTTAGTTTTGCAAATCCCGCCCGGCACCTTGCCGCGGCCTGTATGATATTTCCACTCCGCCCGCCTCCGGCACGCGGACCGGCGGGGAGTGCTCGACGCGCCGCGCCAAAGGAATCCCGTGCTTCCCCTATAGGGATATATGCACAAAGTGGGGTATTTGTGTACACAAGGTGGGGTGTTTGTGTGCATAAAGTGGGGTGTTTGTGATTATATCCCCTAAGGCATGTGCTGCTGCCCTTACGAGGT
>JAFPNP010000072.1 GCA_017411125.1 Kiritimatiellia bacterium | reverse complement strand
TGAATCTCCAACGGAAATCAAGGCGACATTCTCCTATAAAAAAGACAAGTCAGAATTAGAAAAAGCAGAGGGTACATTCACTCTGGCCGTTACCAACGTATCCATTTCAACAGAGACGGATGTTTCGTCGGCGCCCAAAACCCTCGTTGGAGGTAGTGCGTTGAACAGATCCACGGTGACGCTTCCATGCGTTGGAACGGATGCGTCCCTTTCGACCAACGAGTTCACGAACGCAAAGGGGAAGTGGCGTTGTTGCGGGTGGAAGCTTATGGAGGGCACCAACTTGTTGGATTCCGCATCGTCTCCGCTGGTTGTCGGGTTGTCTCAGGAAAAGGATTCGAATGTAGTCCTCACGTGGCTGTGGGAGCGGACAGGCGGCACGAACGATGAAGTGGAAGTGCAGACGGAGTTTCCGATAGAGTGGGATAAAGAAAACGGGTGGACAAACCTGTACGAAGGCGTTCAGATAGATCTCGTCTCCACCAACCAGTTGAAGTCCGCTGGATTGACCGTGACGGTGCCAGACGGGTGGAACTACACGATCGTCACCAATGGCACGAATGTTGCGGTTGTGCTTCACTGTGACGAGGCCGCGCTTAGGAAGACCGTAACGGAGTCCTGCAAGCTTACAATATTCCCCAAAACTGGCGATAGTGAAACGTACACGGTAGAGGCGGAGGTCAAACCGGTGCTAGGATTCATGTATGCTCTGGAGAGTTCGGACGATTTTACGCACTGGCCGTTGGAGTTGAAATCAGAGAAGCAGGCGACGGATGACAACTTGACGACGGATTCCTGCTTGCCGTTGTCGATCGATGTCGATCCGTCCGAGACGGGGGAGAAGCGGTTCTACAGGGTCAGGGCATATGCGCCAAAAGATCCGAATAAAACAAAATATTGAGTTTAAAGCTGGAGGTAAGTCGCCATGTTTCGTATTTCCATAGCCGCTCTGCTGGCGACCGCATTGCTCTCCACTGCGGAGGGCGTGAGTATCATCGTCAATGCTACCGTGGATTCGCACATCGGTTCCGTCGGCGTGTCCGCCGGAAGCCAGTCGATGAGTCTTTCGAAGGGCGGGAGTACCCGGTGGATCGCCTGGAACGTCGGCACGGCGTACAGAGCCGCGGCTTCAAATGTCGCGACGGGTTACACCGCTCGTTGGACGGTGACGAAAAGCGGTCAGGCCACTCTCTCCGGAGCTATCGGCGATGCAATAAATTTGACTGCGGCGTATACTGGATGCACGTTGAGTTTCTACGGCGCTCCGAACGTCTACACCCTTACGCTCAAGGGGAATCGGAATGCGTCCACGTGGCCCTTGATCAAGGACGTGAAGTTTCCGAACGCCAATACGCTGGACACGACCGCGCAGGTTACTTACGATCAGGCGTATCCTTCGCTTCCCCATCCGACTGCGACCGGCTACACCTTCAGCAACTGGTACGACAACACCGCAGGCCGGCATTTGACGGAGCCTTTGACGGCGCAGACGGTGGACATAACGAGCAGCCGTATGTTCTGGGCGCAGTGGAAGGCGAATACGTACAGGGTCACGCTGAAATTGAACAATGGCGCGAAGGACAGATGGCCGCTCATAAACGCCGTGTTCGCGAATGGCGCGAAAGTGGATCAGGTGTTATCCGTTACTTACGGAAAGAACTACCCGACTCTTGTGTCCGGGATTCCGTCGTCGCCTGGATACACGTTCAAGAACTGGTACAACCAGGCGACAGGAAAGCATTTCCGCGACGGCGTGCAGTTGACCGACCAGCAGGTCGATGTTGCGCAGAACAACGCTCTTTGGGCGCAGTGGAAGGCGAATACGTACAGGGTCACGTTGAAGCTGAACAACGGCGCGAAGGACAGGTGGCCGCTCATAAACGCCGTGTTTGCGAACGGCGCAAAATCAGACCAGGTTTTCACCGTAACCTACGGGAACAAATATCCGACTCTTGTGTCCGGGATTCCGTCGTCGCCTGGATACACGTTCAAGAACTGGTACAACCAGGCGACGGGAAAGCATTTCCACGACGGCGTCCAGCTGACCGACCAGCAGGTCGATGTCGCGCAGGACAATGCGCTTTGGGCGCAGTGGAAGGCGAACGCGTATACGATTTCGTTTGACAGGCAGTCCGGCAGTGGCGGCTCGTCTTCGGCAACCGCGACTTATGGTACGGCAATGCCGTCTATTGCAGCGCCGACTCGTTCAGGCTACTCGTTCGGCGGATACTACACGGCGGAAAACGGCGGCGGTACGCAGTACTACGATGCCGGTGGAGCGAGTGTGCGTGCATGGGATTTGTCGCAGGATACGACACTATATGCGAAGTGGACGGCAGATGCGGTTCCAGATCCGGATCCGGAGCCGATTACACCGGAGGTGGTTACCATAACGTTTGACCCACAGGGTGGTGAGGGCGGTGATTCCTTTATAAAAATACCGTATGGGAGTAAGCCTACCGGGCAAATCAGTGGGCCTAACAAAGCGGGTTATAAATTTGAAGGGTATTACACGGAATCAGACGTGATGTATTGGGATGAAGTACTTAGACGGTGGGACCCTTCTACACCTCCTTTTACTTCGGATACAACGTTGTATGCGCATTGGAAGAGGGAGCTTTCCGCAGCTATGAGTTCGAGGATGCTTGCAGTTAATGGAGGCACAAATGCAAAGATGAATGCGGTGGATGAAAATGTGCGGGTTGCGATTTCCACCACCAGCAATGCCGCATATGTCATTTCGTGGTCGCCAGATTTGCGCACCAACAATCCGCCGCGCGTTTATCAAGTGTTGCATTCGCCGAAGTTGCCTGTGAAGGAAAGCGATTGGGAAGAGTTGCCGGTGCCGGAGCACCCTGACTGGGTGGTGTTCCCGTTCGACGGAAGCCCCAACCACTTCTTCAAAGTCAAGCTATTGAAGAAAGAAGATTAGGGGTTTGGCAGAGCGTCGTATTGAGGACACCGCGCTGCTCTACCAGTTCAGGCGGATGGCCGCCATGTATGCGAGCGTCCCGGCGATGATTGAAAGCAGTGGATTGCGCTGCCATATTTGGAGGCCTACTGTCAGTGTCGCAGCGATGTATGGGCTTGCCGTGCGCCATTGGACACCCGCGAAAGAGTAGACTATAAGCCCTCCGATTATCATCGGCGAGACGAACGCGCCGAATTTTTCCACCCATGGCGGCAGAGGACCTCTCCGCGCGCCGAAGAACAGAAAGGGCAGCGCTCTCAGCGCAAAGTTCACCGCGAAGCCGGTCGCGACGATGCCGGCCATGTATGTGGTGTCAGCTTCCATGGCGGAACACTTCTCTTATCTGGTCGGTGAATATGACGAGAAACAGCGCGAGCATCGCAAATTCCATGCCGTTCGTCCAGCTGCGGATCGCATCGGGATCGACCATCATGCCGAGCAGAGACACCGTGATTGCCCCCGCAGTCACTCCTGCTATCCAATAGGAGTGGTTCAGCAGGGATAGAACTGTGCAGTATTTAAGATGCGCCTTTTGATCCTTTATCGGCGAGGCTACTTCCAGCGCGTAGTTTTCGTCTGTAAGCATGAGTATCAGGTAGCACTTGTGCAGAAAGGATACGTTTTTCCAGCGTCCCAGCATGGAGAAGCCGTAGAACGCGTAGCGAAAGTTTACGGCGAGCGTCATCAGCGCGAAAGCTCCTGCGGAGATGCGCTCCGCAATGTATGGCACGCCTGCGATGCTCATCGTTCCCGTGACCCATAGCGCGCTGGAGAGAAAACCCCACAATGGCGCGAGCGTCACGTTGCCTTTTGCGGCGAGCAACACGCCCGCCACGAATCCCATGGCGGTGTAGCCCATCAGCACCGGCAGCGAGTCGCGCAGCGCCATGCGGAATATGCGGAAGCCGTGCACTACAGCAGTACGCCTTTGGATGAGCCTTCGCCTTCGTCCCACCAGCTGCCCTTGTTCGGCGAGATGCGGGCGATGCCTTTGGTGGTAAGCTGGATTCCGCGCGCCGTCGCGCCGCGCAATTCTACGACCGGACGCTTCTCGCCGCCGCCCTTGTCCACGAGTTCGAGCGGCTCGAACAGCATCTGGTGGATTTTCTGCGCCTTTGCCGGTTTGAACTTCACGTATAGCTGCGCGGGGCATCCGGCCTCGAAAAAGAGCAGTTTGCTTTTTGCTGGTGCGAGGCGGTATTCCTTGTTGCCGATCATGCCGCCGAATGTGAAGCGCTTGATGTAGGAGAAACCGTAGAGCGGCTCCTCGTAGACGCAGGTAAACTCTTTGTCGCGGTCTTTTTCCGGATTGAATAGGAAAACTTCCAGCAGGTCTTTGTCCACGAATATCTTGTCCTGCGGCGCGGACATCTTGTATCGTCCGTCTTTCCACACGAATACGAGCTTGTCGAGGGACGAGCACTTGAACAGTTCGTCGCCCGTCTTGAGGCCTGCGCCGACGAAGTGCGTCTCCTTGTCGTAGCGGATGGTCAGCTCGCTTGACGTGAGCTTTCGCACGTCCACCTGCTTGAACGGCGCGGACGCCACTTCAGTGCAACGCGGGTATTTCTTTTGGTAATCCTTGATCAGGCGTTTGAGGTATTTCACGACGAACGCCCGGAGATGTTCGATGTTGTCCTTGACCTGCTTTTCCTCGTCGAGGATGTTTTTGATCTCGTCGCGGTTCTTGTCTATGTCGAACTGCGAGATGCGGCGGATCGGTATCTTCAGCAGGCGCTCCACGTCCTCGAGCGTCACGTCGCGGCGCAATTCGGCGCGGTAGGGTTTGAAGCCTTCTACGACGGTCTGCTGCACGCCCTCGTAGGTCTTCTCCTTCTCAATCCGTTTGTAGATCCGCTCTTCCACAAAGATGCGGTCGAGGGTGCGGGCGTGAAATAGGTCGTCAAGTTCGGCGAGGCGGATTTCCTGTTCCTTCCGCGTGAGGGCCGTCAGGCGGTCGACGTTCTTCTGCAGGATCTGCGTTACGGTCATCAGCTTCGGACGGCCGGCGTCGAGGACGATCGGGCGCGAGGAGATGGAACGTTCGCAATCCGTGAATGCGTACAGCGCGGCCTTAGCTTTTTCCTGCGACTCGCCCGTGGCGAGTTCCAGCTCGATTTCCACGTTCTCTGCCGTGAGGTCGTGGATTTTGCGGACCTTGACCTTCTTCTTCTTGATCGCGTCCTCTATGTTGTCGATGAGCGAGTCGGTGGTCTTGCCCCATGGAAGGGCGGTTATCACGAGCTTGTTCTTGTCCCGTGGCTCGATGACGGCGCGCACCTTGATTTTCCCAAGGCCGTCTTGGTATTCGCTCACGTCGATGACGCCGCCTGTCTGGAAATCAGGGTAGAGCTGGAAGGGCTTTTTCTGTATGAGCGCAATCTCCGCCTCGAGCAGTTCGATGAAGTTGTGCGGCAGAATCGAGGTCGCGAGGCCCACGGCGATTCCGTCTGCGCCCATCATGAGGAGCAGGGGGATTTTGGCGGGCAGCAGGACGGGTTCTTCCTTGCGTCCGTCGTAGTTGGGGACGAAGTCCGTTGTCTTTTTGTTGAACACTTCGTTGCGCGCGAGGTCGGTGAGGCGGCATTCGATGTACCTCGTTGCGGCGGCGGGCATTCCGGTGTAGAGGTTTCCGTAGTTTCCCTGCCCGTCGATGAGATAACCCTTTCCTTCGCCCCAGAGCTTGTTCGCGAGAACCACGATGGCATCGCCGATGGACGCATCGCCGTGCGGATGGTACTGCATGGCGTGGCCGACGATGTTCGCGACCTTTGTGTATTTCCCGTCGTCTTTCTCCCATAGCGAGTGCAGAATGCGCCGCTGGACGGGTTTCAGGCCGTCCTCCACGGCCGGTATCGCTCGCGAACAGATGACGTAGGCGGAGTATTGACGGAAGTTGAAATCGAACAGTTCGCGCAGCGGGCCGTGTCCCGTGAGACCTGGCGGCGGCTCTACGTGTTGAGGTGCGGTCGGCGCAGGCGGTTCCGTCGGCGCGCTGTCGCTGAGCGCGGGTTCTGCCGTTCGCGCAGACGCCCCCTCCTGTTTCGAACTGTTGAATATATCAAGCGAGTCAAAGAGGCTCGGCGGTTCGCTTTTCTTGTTCGTGCTCATTTCTTCTCTTGCAAATCGTTGGGGTACACAGTATGGCAGAATGTCCCGTTTTGTGGAATTCCCCGACGGTCAGTGTCCTTGCTTGGGTTCCATGACGATTGTCAGGTTTGGGAATTTTTCGAGAAACTGCGCCGAGAGGCCTGCTATGCGGCCGTTCGCTTTGAGCCTATGTAATGCGCTTTTGGCCGTGGCGTCCACGTCGGCATCGCCGCTGCCGGATCGTATGGCGAATCCTAGCACCGAGCCACCGGAGCCGAGTTGGAAGTTGACCTGGATGGGACGCAGTCCGTTGTACCATTTGAATGACTCTTTGTTCCACTCTCTCAAGATGGCTGCTCTGATGAGGCTTACGCATCGCTGTTCTTCGCTGTCTGCCAGCTGGTTGCGCGCGCCGTAGCGATAGCCCTGTTCGAGCATCTTTTTCATGTCGATGTCCTTGAGCGGCTTGTCTGCAGCCGTCCCCTTTCCAAAGTGCTTTACCGTGTCCGGAATTTTTAGATCCGGGGGGCGCTCGACGGGGACCGGCTTGGGTGTGACGACCTTTGCCGAATCTTTGAGGCTTTTCTGCGGCGGTTGCGGCTTCAGAGGCTTCTTGACGAGCTTTGCGTTTTTCTTCAGGTCGACCTTTTCGGGCTTTTTCTTCTTCTCTGGAACTTTCTCCACGGCGTCTACATTTCGCTTCGGCTCGATTTTCGCTGGCTCTGGCGTCTTCGGCGGCGGTTTTGCCTGTTTGACCTCAGGTGGCGGCGGCGCGGGGTCTGGTTCGGGATCGTCCGTCTGCTGCGCCCATGGCGGCACTATGGTCATGTCGATCGGGATAATTACGTCTGGTTTGCGGAAACTTATGGCGCCGACCGCCCAGAAGAACAGGAAAAGCGCCACGTGCAGGGCGGCGGCGATGCCAAACGCTTGCCATGTCGGGCGCCCCTCGTAGTCGTTTGCCTGCTCGTTACAGAACATCGCTCACTCGCCTTACTTTTCTACTGTGACAAGTGCCATCTTTCTGACTTGGCACTTGTACACGACTTTGACCACGTCCATCACGGCACCGTACTCCAGTCTCTCGTCGCCGCGCACGAGCACGGGCACGTCGGCATCGCGCGCGACCATTGCCTTGAGATCGGCTTCGAGCTGGTCGAGCGTGGTGGGTGCGTCGTTGAGATATATCTTGTGGTTTACATCCACGGTTATAGTGTTCGCCTTGGCGTTTTTGCTCGGCAGCACGTCAGTTTTTGCGCGCGGCAGCATGATCGAGATGCCCTGTTCGAGGGCCGGAATCGTGAGCATGAACGTGACGAGCAGCAGGAACGTCAAGTCGATGAGGGAGTTCATGTCGATCGACGCCTTGGGCGAACCGATTCTCCCGCTGCGGCGGCCTCTGCGCGACATTAGGCTCCTCTCCCCTGGAATTCCAGCGCGATGCGTCCCAGAAGGTCGTCGGTAAAGCCTTCCATGTCGCTCATCAACGAACGCACTATCGAGGTGAGCCGTGTGTGCATTATGACGCCCGGAATTGCCACTAGCAGACCGACGACGGTGGTTACGAGTGCGGACGATATGGCAGGCGCCATCGTCGCGATCGTCGCGCTGCCGGCCTCGCCCATGTCCGCGAATGCGTCCAGAACGCCCCATACCGTGCCAAGCAGTCCGAGCATTGGCGCGAGCGCGACAACGGTCGCTATTGCGCCCATGCCGCGTTCCACGCGGATTTCCTCTTCGTCCAGCACGTGTTCGCTGAGCGCTTTCACGAGACCCATCTCGTGGTTCGTGAGCGCGGCGGCCGCGCCTGGCTGGCGGCCGACGAGCAGGCTGCGGACGTCCGGCGCGAGCATCTTGAGAAGACGCTCGCACGTGGCCCAGTAGATGTTCTCCAGCGGGGAGTGTCCGTTGGGATGGCGGGCGAGGTAGTATTCCAGAACGTCGCGTCCGCCCATCACGTCGCGCGTGATGCGCTTCACGGCGGAATTGACGCGCGAAAGCCCCCTGAATTTGCTTATGACGATCATGAGCATGTAGATGCTGGCCGCGATTTGAATGAGTACGATCCCTTGGCCCATCATGCTTGATTTGGCAAACCCGTTCATGAGCGAATTTGCGAAAAACTCAACCATCTTGTTTCTCCTTTTTTTGGAATCCTTTGAAAGTTCCGTTCTGGACGGCGCTTGCGACTTGTCCTTCCGGCGGCAGGTCCGAGCGCGACATTCCGCACGCGGCCAGCACTTTGTCCGTTGTCTGGAAGTGGGCTTTGCAGTGGTTCATCAGCCACGTCGGGCCGTGCGCCCTCGCCATTTGCTCCGCGACTTCCTTCACGCGCGGATCGCTTGCGCCCTTCGGCACGACGCCGAGCGGCACCTCGGCTTTCGGATCCACGTCCGCAGCCATGTCGCACAGCGCGCGGAGGAACAGCTCGCGCGCTATGACGCTTGCGGCCGCTACCGCGATGTCGCTTTCGGCCTTGTGCCGCTGCTCCACGACGGCTTTCTTGCCCAATTCCTTTAGTGAACGCCGTATCACGGCCTCCGTAGGCGCGAACTGGTCTACGACCACGCGTCCGCATCCGGGCTGCTTCGCGAGCAGCTCTTCAATGCATGTGCCGTGCGCCCATGCGAGGAGGCGGTTGATGTTTCTGATCTTCGCGTAGAGCCTATTGTACGCGGCGGGGCCGATCTTCACGGCGGCGTAGCGGTCCGTACCGAGGAGGCCGCGCAGTTTGCGGCCCACGGATAGGATAGCGTTGTCCGTCATCTGCTTGCAGTCCCTTACGCCCATTTCGCGCATTTCCTTCGCGAGCGCTTCGTCGGTGTAGCAGCAGCAGACGACGAGCGGGCCGAAGTAGTCGCCCTTGCCCGATTCGTCGCTGCCCGCGTGCGGCGCGATCCCCTCCGGGTTTATCAGATCCTCGTAGCCGACCATTGCCGCTCCAAGAACGTTCGGTTCCAGGAAGAACTCCACGAAATCCTGAGCCTTCGAACCTTGTATGCAGAGTTTGCGCCGTCCGTGTTTCTCCTTTTGGTAGAGCGCGCAGTTGAATCCGTCGCCTTCGACCGCCGCCATGGAATACGGCACTTGACGCGGACGGTAGTTTCCGAGCGCGAGCATCGCGAGCAGCTTTTCCTGCTGTTCGGCGTCAAGTTCGTATGTGAAAGATGTTTTGGGCGGTGGCATGTGGGCTATTATACCACAAATGGCGCGTGCCGTGCGGATTCCTCACCGTGTCATTTCGACCATTTGCGCTACGGGAGTGACGTATACGTCCATGTGGCCGTCGGCGTTGTTTGCCGTACATACTACGTATCTCCCCTGCATTACGAAGTGTGGGTGGGGGTCGGGGTGCAGCCTGCTCTGGTTCTCGCGTGGCATGAGCGGCGGCCGTGCCGAATAGAGCCACACGTGCTTGCCGGTCTCGCGGTTCCAGAACGCCACGTGCCAGCTGCAGCCGCGCCACCACTTCCCCACCTCCTCGTCGCACACGACGTACTTTTTGTCCGGCGAGACGTTGTTGTGGCGAGCGGCCTTGATTCCGCACCAGCGCTCTTGCTTTCCCGTCGCGAGATCGTGGTGGTAGACATAGTCGCCTGGGCGTCCGCACCAGCTTATGCCTTTGCCGTCGTCGTCCCATATTTCATGCGAGGCGAAGTTGCGGTCTTTCGCGGGAAGCATTTCGCGCCAGCCTTTTCTCATAAGCCATATTCGCGGATACCAGCCGGTTTTCTTTCGGTATGCCTGCCCGTCCGCCTCCCAGCACGCCTCCCATGCGCACATTGCGAGCGTGTCGTCCGTCGGATTGACCTGCCCGTGATTGCAGGAAAAAGGCGTCTCGCCCCATTTGTCGAACGTGCCAGTCGCGAGGTCCAGCATGCCCTGTACGAAGCGTCTGCTGCCGTCGGCGCGGTGCGCGCCGATGTCGAGGAACGCCTTCCCCCTGTCGCGCGTGAGGGTGAGGTGCGTGTAGAGGTAGTCGATCGTGCCGAGAGACGAAATCGCCGCCGGAATGCCGCAAAGCCGCGTCACTTTGTCTGGAGTTGCAAGGTCGCAGCGGAAGAAGCCGCCGAGTTTCGCGCTGCCGTACACGATGTAGTCTTCTTTGCATTCCACGAACGGATCGCCGACGAACGGCGTGCCCGTCATTATGGTTGTCTTGTCCGGATTCTCTGTCTGCGCGATCGGCTTCACCTTGTCTTCGAGCAGATCTGCCACCATGAGGATTTTCGGCGAGCGCAGCCCTTTCTTCTCGTTGCCGCAAGTGTAGCTGAAGAGAAGGAACCGCCCGTTCTCGGTCATAGACTTGGTGATGAAGTAGAGCGACTGGCGGTTGTCGTCCGGCTCGCCGTAGACGAGCGCGTACGAGACGACGCCGCTTTCGGGGTCGACGCGCGTTTCGAAGAGTTTGGACGTGGCTGGCGTTTTGATTCCTTTCGCGGCGCCAGCGCCGTCCGCGAGGAGCGTGGACGCGATCCAGAGCATTGGCGCCTGCGCGTGTGGGTCGCCGTTCACGTGTTTGCGCTTGAAGTAGTATTCCAGGCTGTTGCGCTTGCTCGTGCCTTCGCACACGTCAGAGACGTTGCCCCACTTGTCCATGCGCGAGCACAGCGCGTCGTATGCGCGACGTGCGGCGGGTCCGTATTTCGCGCCATCCAGCCATCCGCGCCGTACGCCTACGAGGTAGGCATACGTGAACATGGCGGTCGAAGAGGTTTCGCCCCAGTTGCGCGTGTCGTCGGGTTTGTCTACAATCTGGCTCCAGAGACCGTCCTTGCGCTGGAACTTGAAAAGCGTCTCCATCATGGCCGTGTAACCGTCCATGATGCGCGCGCGGTGCGGGCTGTCCTCCGGCAGCCGGTCGAGCAGCAGCGCCATCCCGGCGGCCATCCATCCATCGCCACGCCCCCACACGTACTTGACGTCCGGCGCGTGATAGAACAGTCCTTTTGCCGGGCCATCCTTCAGTTGCAGCCTTTCGAGGTAGAACACCATCTCGGCGGCGGCGCGTTCGATGTATTTTCTTTCGCCCGTTGCGCGGTACGCCTGGCTTTGGAGGGCGGTGATCATGTACATGTCGTCGATCCAAAGACGCGTCTGGACGGAAAGCCCCTTCGCATAGTACTCGCGCTGCACGTCTGGCGGCGCGCTTTCGCGCTCCTTGAACGATGCTTCGCACGGCTCGCACCACTGCGTGTCGGCGTATTTCAGTCCCATCTCGAGGCAGCGGCGGTCTTTGTTCATGAGATATATTTCGCACGGCAGTGCGCCGAAGATCGCATCGTCCACGTGGCGAGGACGCGAACATACCTTTTCCTTCGATCCACCGGGCAGGAAGTCGTCGAAGAGGCGTATCAGGCGCTTTTTGCGGTAGTCGTCGTCCGTCAGGGACGCGCATTCGAGCGCGTTCATCCAGAGCGACACCACGGAGTACTGCACGATGCGGTTCCATCCGTATCCGTTGTTTCCGCGGTATCCGGCGGGCTTGTAGTTTTCCGGGCGCGTTGTGAGGAACTGGTCTGTGACGCGGCGCGAAACAGTGGCGGGATCCGTCCCTTCAGGAAGATTCTCGAAGTACGGCGCGAGCGCGGCCTGCGACGCGGCGTGCGCGGCTGCGGTGAATACCGCCAGCAGGAACGTCTTTGCTGGATATGAGGTCATTTGCTTGTCCTTTCAATAAATTTCGGCGCGCCAGCCGAACGAGCGCGCGGCGGCGACGTTCGCTTCGGTGTCGTCGAGGAACAGAAGCCTGCCCGGCGGCAGGCCCATTTCCTGTTCTGCGAGGCGGTAGATTGCTTCTTCCGGCTTGTGAAGCTTGTGGAGGCCGGATATCACCTCCGCGTCCAGAAGCACGCGGTATTCGGCGCAACGCGGCACGTAGAGCCGCTCGTAGAAATCCGGCGACATGTTGGAAAGCACGCCGAGCTTCTTGCCCGACGCCTTCAGCCGCCGCATGAGGTCCAGGGTGTCGGTGCGCAGGGTGCGCACCCAGGCCACGGCGTCCAGTTCCCACAGTCGTTCGAGCTGCGCAGGCGTGACGGCATGGCCCGCGTCGGCGAACGTGCGTCCATAATAGTCGGCGAAGGAGATTATTCCGCCGTCCCATAGATTTCGGTAGCGTGCCCATCCGCTGTCGACGGCGGCGCGGCCGATGCCCAGTTCCGCGCAATACGCATAGACCGGCCAGTCGTCGGTCTTCGGCGATACGGAGATGACTCCGCCGAAGTCGAACACGATGCCGTCAGCCGCCGCGCACTCCTTCTCGATGTCGCAGATGGACATTGCCCGTCACACCTCCAGCCCGAGCGCGGCGAGGGTCTTGCGCAGCTTCTCGCGCTTTTCCGGCGTCGTCTCGCAAAGCGGAAGGCGGAATCCAGGACCGATGCGTCCCGTCATAACCAACGCCTCCTTTGCCATGATGGGGTTGGTGTCGATGAAGAGGTCGTGGAAAAGATCGTAGTAGCGCTCGTGCATGGCGCGCGCGGCGGAAATGTCTCCGGCAAGCGCGGTACGCACGAAATCGCTTATTTCGCGCGGCATGACGTCGGACGCGACGGAGATCACGCCGGACGCGCCGACGGCAATCATCGGCAGGGCGAGGGAGTCGTCGCCGGAGAGGACCGTGAGGTCGGGGCAGAGGTGGCGTATCGCGCTTACGCGCTCCACGCTGCCTGCGGCTTCCTTTATGGCGGTCACGTTTGGGTGCTTCGCGAGCCGGGCGACGACGTCGAGAGGAATTTCGCGTCCGCTTCGCCCCGGCACGTTGTAGAGGACGACGGGAAGGCCGAGGTCGGCCACCGTCATGAAGTGGCGGTATATGCCTTCCGCATTTGGCTTGTTGTAGTACGGCGTGACCTGCAGCGTCGCATCCGCCCCGCCCCGCGATATGACGTCCTTCGTGAGCGAAACGGCCTCCGCCGTCGAGTTCGCTCCGGTCCCGGCCACGATTTTCACGCGTCCTGCGGCGTATTCGATGACCTTGGCTATAACCTCGTGGTGTTCCGCGTGGGTGAGCGTGGGCGATTCGCCGGTCGTTCCGACCGGGCAGAGCCCCTCCACCCCGCTTTCGCACTGCCAGTCCACAAACGCCTTGAGGGCGCCGTAGTCGACTTTGTCGTCGCGCGTGAACGGCGTGACCATTGCGGTAATCGTGCCATGAAGTTTCATATTCAATCCTGTCCTTTTACATCGGCGATCGGCATTATAGCAGTTTGCATCCGAAGGCGCAACGGTTTTAGAGGCGTGGACGCCTCATTTCTCCGTTCCGGCATACTCGTCCAGCAGTTTCTTGGCGCAGTTGGTGGTGACGGTCTGCGCACCGCGCCGGAACGCTTCGACCGCGTCCGGAAGCCTGTCGATCGTCCAGACGTGCATCTCGAGGCCGGCGTTCTTGATGGCCTTCATGTATTTCGCCGTCGTAACGCCGCCGATGTAGCGCAGATCCACGCCGTCGGCTCCCATCTCCTTTGCGACGGCGATGGTCTTCTCGACCGGGACGGGCGGTGCGCCTTTTTCCCAGCTCTTGAGGCAGTTCAGGCAGGCCAGCACCTTGTATTCCGGCATGAGTTGCTTGAACGCCTTGCCGCACTCCACGGTGCCGCAGAGGAAAAGAGTGTTTTTCGGCGTGGCTTTGCTCTGCTTGTCGAATATCGCCTTGACGTATGGAACGATCTTTGCGTCGCGCGACTTCACGTCGATGTAGAGCCAGCGCCCGTCGCGGGTCAGTTCAAGGACTTCGCTGAGAAGGGCGGGGCGCGTGCCGGTGAATTTCGATCCCTTGAATTTTCCCCAGTTGCCGACGTCCAGCCCGGAAAGCGTTTCCCATGTCACGTCGGTGCATTTGTTCGTATTTGCGCCCGCGGTCGTGCGCGTGAGATTTCTGTCGTGGAAAGTGAACACCCGCCCGTCTGCGGAAAGATAGATGTCGCATTCGAAGCCGAAGCCGCGCTCTGCCGCCATCCGGTATGCCGGCAACGTGTTTTCCGGCGCATCGATCGATTCGCCCCGGTGCGAAATCAGCGTGTCGTATGCCGGCACGGCCGCCGCAAGCGCGCCGGCCATTATGAACGCGGCGAAGGCCGTCATTGTTTTCTGTTCGCGTTTTTCCATGTTTTCTCCTTACTTGAACGAAAGATAGCCGCACTCCCACGCGCCGATTCGCGGCAGGCGCATGAGGACTTCTTCGCGGTCGCGCGTTAGCGCGATTTCGGCGTCCTCGGCTTCCGGCTGGCGCCAGACCGCTGTCTTGGCATTTGCCGGAACGCCTCTCAGGCGAATCGCCACCGGGTCCTGTCTGTCGATCGAGGCGTTCACGAACGCCATCGTCGCAAGCGTCATGTCGCTCCGCACGCGCGGCATCGCAAACGCCCGCACCGCAGATTCGAACAATATCGGCATCTTGCCGCCGGCGGCCCGGTCGCATCGCGCATAGAAGTTTGTCAGGCCAGTCGAGGAGGCGATCTGCATGACGCGCGTCTGGTATCCCGGAGAGCGCGTGTTCACTTCGCCAGATCCGGCCATGCGCACGTTGATGGACGCGACGTCCGGCAACTTCCCCAGAGAACGCCCCGTGGCGCAGACGATGGGAACGCCCCGGCATGCGACCAGCATCGCGGGTTCCCCGCCGGGCACGGAAAACCCGCACGGCTTCGTCCCGTCGTTCGCGTCGCGGTAGCCACGCAGGAACGCATTGGCTTTAGCAAGACGCGGAAAGAGGCTGTCGGCATAGAAGTCAGTCGTTTCGTCGGTACGCGCGTCCGCCGCGAACATGCTGACGAAATCCATTCCCAGCGCCAGGTTTTCGAACGCTTCGAGTATTAGCCCTTGCGCCGTGCGGCAGGCGAACGTGCGCGGACACGTCTCGATCTCGGGGCAGCATGCGCCGATCCACTTTTCGCCGCGAAAGCCGTCCAGCATCGTCTGGAGGTAATACGCCTTGTCCAGTTGTCTGTACGGATCGGTGTCCCAATACGCGCCGGCGCCAGGACGCAGCCGGATGGGCTTTCCGCTTCCGTCGAAGAGGCCGCGCGGAATGGCGGAGCGCAGCGTCCCGCCGTACTGGTATCCCATGACGGTTCCGGGCGAGACGCGGTGCACGGCGGCGGCGATCGCGCGCGTCAGTTCGCCCATGACGCCGCAGGAATATTCGTTCCAGCGTTTCCGCATCGACGCGTCCGAACGGATCGCTTTTGCAAGCGCAGGCCTCTCCCACGTCTTGCCTTCCGCCCGCGAGAAACGGGCTATGCAGGCATCGCAGAAACATCCGGCCAGACGGTTTTCGGGCTTGAGGACCGGCGCGCGGTTGCGGTACGACATGTCGTCGTCCACCCATACGGAGCCGGGTTTCCACGCCGCATGCAGCTCGGCCACGCGGACAAAATACGCGACGAGCCGGGGATCGCGCGGACAGGACAGGTGCTTGGCCGCCAGACCGTCGGCGGATACCATCGTCCCCCAGTTCTGCCCGGAGCAGTCGCCCGCGCCGATGATCGCGTCCGTGTGTCCGATGATCGTCTGTATCTCGATGGACGGAACTATGCCGAGCTTCCGCAGGTCGCCGGCCGCTTTCGCGCACTGCCGCGCGTGCTCCTCGTGCCATGCGAGAGACGGGAAGCTCACGCCGGTCGAGAACCACACTTCGTCGAACGCAGCCCTGTTCTTCGCCAAGGCCGCGCGCATTTCCGGCCATTTGTCGGGCTGCGTGTAGCGGTAGCCGAAGCGCAACGCGCAGAACGGCGCGTCTTCTCCCGCTTGCGCAGAGAGCATGGCGGTGAAAGCCGCAAGGCATGAAACGGCGGCGCCGACGATTGTATTCGCTGTCGTGCAGGTTTGCATTGTCTGTTGTTTCCCTCGTGTCTATCGAAGCTGCGTCCAGTCGAGCGCCCAGTACTTGCGGTCGAGGGCGTACGGGTCTGCCGTGTCGCGGTCGAGATCGAACGATTCAGGCAGTATGCCGTAGCGCTTCATTTCGCGGAAGTACGGCTTGGGCGGACGGAATCCTTTCATGTCGAAACGCTTGATCTTTTCAAGTACGTCGTGTCCGTCCTGTATCATCGCGAGGATGGTCTTGTAGTCCGGATCGTCCGCGGACTTGAACACGGCCTTGCCTTCTTTGCCCATGCCGAATCCGCCCGCCTCTTTCGCAAGGGGAGCCTTGAGGAACAGCGACTTCTCCGGGCGCGTGAGGTTGAAGAGCAGGTGGCGGTGCCACTTTCTCAGGCGGCGGTCGTTCCAGTTCGGCGTCCAGAAGCTGATGCCGTTTTCGTCCGAGAGGTAGTGCGGCAGACGGTTGCCGCCGGTATGGCAGGTGTCGCAGCGGCGCCTGATGACTTCCTGCGCGGCGACGGCTGCTGCGCGCGCCCGGTCGTTGTTCATCACCTGCTTGTTCTGCAGGTAGCCGCCTATCGAGCCGCAGCCGAGTGCGGCGTAGGTGCCGGGATACGGGGCGGACGCGTCCAGCCACTGCATTATCACGCGCCGGTCGGCGGGAGCGACTGTCGCGCCGTGGTGCCTGCCGGATATCTTTTCCATGAGCGGGCTGCCGCCGCTGCCGCGTGCGTAGGGAGGCCAGTCGCTCTTTTGGGAGTTACGTCCGTCAAGCACCTGGTTGTGCGCCACGAGGCAGTAGTACGCCATGGAGAACATCGGGCCGCGGTCGCCGCTGAGATCCACGTTGCCGCACCGTTTGTCCGGGTTGTGGCACTTGACGCACGAGCGGTCCAGCACTGGCTGCACGTCGCGGGGGAAGTCCGGCACGTCGAAGATCACGCCGGACGGATCGATCTCGGACGGCTTGCGCGAGAGCGCCATCGAGACGGTGGATGCGCGCCGCGCGATGGTCTGCGTCTTTTTCTCGTGGCATCCAACGCATCCCTGCCTCTCGCCGGGCATGACCTGCGTGAAGCTCTGCATGCGTTTCACGGCGCGGCCCTCGGCGTCCATCGCGACGAAGAAGAGCGACTTCAGCGCCGGAACTCGGAAGTACGCGCTGCCGTCCGCCTCCACCGGCACCGTGCCGAGCTGGCGCGTGAGCGTGAACGTGCCGCCGTAGGAAAGCGGATCCATGCCGCCGGTGTAGTTGATCGGTTTTGGCAGCGTTTCCATTACCATCAGCTTCTTTATCGTGCCGGGCTTGACGCCCTGCAGGCTGCGGCTTATCATCACGTTCTCGAGGTAGAACTCGCCCGTCTTGGACGACGGGTCGGTGCGGTCGGCGAGAACCCTCTCGCGCTTGTGCGGCATGAGCGGGCGCGGTTCGCTGATGCGCGACCCGCCGTCGCTCGCGCCCTCGAACACCGTGAACTCCGCCGGAAGACCGAAGAGATCGGCCGTCCGCCCGCGCCTGTCCATCAGGAACACTTTCCCTCCGTCTGTCGCCATGAAGAGGTCTGGCGAGAACGCCCACGGATCGTAGCAGCGGCCGCTTTTCGATATGTGGTGTACGTTCGAGCGGTCGTCCGGGCCGGACTTGGCGGAGAGGACGCTGAGGAGGCCGCCGTGCTCCGTCGTGCCGTGCCAGGGCGAATCGATGAATACGATGTCGTCGGAACCGGGAATCGGCTTCGCGTCGATGTAGACGCCGTTGGGGTACGTGTTGCCCTGCAGTATCTGATGCTGCGTGCCGTCCGGGTTCATCGTCCAGAGGTGGTGGAACGTCACCTGCCGGCGGTCCACGTATTCCCAGCGCATGTACGCGATGCGTCCGTCGTGAAGCGGCCAGGGCGTATTGTCGTGTTCGATGTTGGCGGAGAGCATCCTGATGCCGGAACCGTCCGGCTTCATGCGGTAGATGGTGCCCACCTGCGTGAGCCAGCAGTTCACCCAGCGGCGGGCGCGGGCCGAGACGAACATGATGTCGCCGTCCGGGAGCCATGTAGGCTCGATGTCGTCGTATTCGCCGAACGTCAGCTGCTTCAGGCCCGTGCCGTCGGAGTTGATAGTGAAGAGATGGTAGCGGTCTTGGTCGCCGGGACGGTACGAGAAGAGTATGGTGCGCCCGTCGTAGTGCACGCACGGGTCGCGGACTGCGCCGGCGATGTCTTCGAGGATCGTGCGGAAGGATCCTGTGCGCAGGTTGTATGCGACCAGCCGCCCCTGCCGGTTGAGGATCGCGTGGCTCCTTCCGTAGCAGTAGTAGCCGAAGTTCGCGTACCAGTGTTCGCCCGTGTGGGTGCGCGTGGCGAAGACGATTTCGTCGAACTTCCCGAATTTGCCGTCGAACAGTTCCTTGCGGAGGTCGCCGACGGACGGTATCGCGTCTTTGGGAAGCGCGGGCTTTTCTTCGGTGTTGTACAGGTCGAAGTAGTCGATGTTGACCGGGCGCGACGGCGCGACGATGCGGAGGTCCGCGCCGGCGGGGATGTCGATACGCGCGCAGATGGCGTCGTCCAGCCGATGGAAATCGCCGGTGTCCGGGAAGACCATGTCGCCAAGATGCCTGCTGCCGTCGAAGAACTGCACTTTGGCGTCCTTGCCGCCGTTGTTCGTCCCGAAGCGGGCCACCACCCATTTCGCGGCGATTGGCGTTTTGCCGTAGCGGACGCCTCTTCCGTCCTGGAAGTACGCCAGTATCGAACCGCCCGACGAGCCGGGGATGTTGTTGTACGGACCGGCCTTTCTGCCCGTGGCGTCCGGCAGCATTTCGCCCTTTTCGGCCTCGATGCGGTGCGGAGCCGCCGCGAACACGGTACACGAAAGGACAGTGGGCAGAAGAAGCGTACAAATGGTTTTCATTGTCATTCCCTATTTGGCATAAATCGAAGCACTTTGAATTGTATCAAAATCCACAGGCCGATGTCAATGCACCGTTGCGCGGCCGCACGGAATGGGAGGGCGCGTGTCCTCACGCGCCGCACGGGAGGGACGGGCGCTGTCCCCTCCTGTTTTGCGCCGCCTTTAGGGTATATGACAAAAGCGTGGGCACGGGTTGGGAAAATCGTGCCCACGCTTTTACGAAACCGTGCCCACGTTTTTATAAAACCGTGCCCACGATTTTGTTAAACCGTGCCCACGATTTTGCCATAGCCCCATAGGGGCAGACTGATTTCCCATGGATACGGCGATTGTGGCAAATTGTCAGGGCGCGTTGTCCTCAACGCGCCGGAAGCAAAAGTGGCGTAAAACTTGAAAATCCTCTTGCATTGCGGCGGCAAAGATGCTAGACTGCTTGTGTTTCGCCGGAAAGGTGGCCGGGTGGCCGCTTGACGGCGGAATGACAGATTGCCCGCGTGGGGATGTGCGAATCGCAGTAGCACGGAGCCGCATTTGGGTTTGCGTCAAGGTGAAGTGTGAGAAACTAAACCGAGAACGGCGCTTGAAGAAGGACACTGCCTTCGTGCAGTCTCGCCTCCTTCGTGTATCGTTCGAAGGTTTTCTCACACACCTACCTTGATGCATCGGAGGAGGTGTCATTTTCCCCGCGCCGAATCCGAAATCGCGTAACAACAGGGAAAATAGAAAAGGAAAACGACGATGAAAAGATTGACGAAGTTGATCCGATCGCTGGCAGTAGTTGCAGTTGGAGTGGCGATGCTTGCGCCGTTCGGCGCGGGGGCAGCTGGACCATGGTACGAGATGCGGCATGGAATAACTTCCATAGGCCCTCTAGGGGTGATTGTACATTGGGACTGTAACCGCGTCGTTCCCAATGAAATAGGAACAGTCAGCACGCCAGTGCAGGATGGACCATTCGACATATATCGCGACGGTGCACTTATTGCTACCGTGACCAATACCTCGTTTTATACGGATTATGAAGCTGAAGGCGGAAAATATTATTCATATGTGGTTTCCGGGCATGGGGTTTCGACGCCGGAAAGAGTTGCACAGAGCCGTGGCAGTTATCATCTCTTGACCGACTTGATTGATACGGGCATCGAGAAGAATGAGACTAATCGCTCCTTTAGGGCATCTGTTGAAAAGCGATACATAACAAACGTATGGGCGACGCCTGGTGGAACAGTCCTTGCCGGCGACCATCTGGTCACGAATTCGGTTGGTTTCATTGCATCATCCGATTCCGAGTGGCTTGCGATTTCCGGCGCGGGCAAAGATGGCAAGGCGACTTACAAGAACGCGGTGAACGACATCGTCTTCACGGCTGCGCCAAACATGACGGACAAAGTGCGCACTGCGACAATCTCCATACGTCCATCGTCTGACAATTGGCTCGTCCTCACGAACATAACATTCACGCAGGCCGCCGGTCCTGCCGGCTTTGCCGTCAATTTCGAGGCTGGCGGCGGCGCGGGCGATACGTCCATGCGTGTTCGCCAGAACGGAGAGAAGCTCGGCGAACTGCCTGTGGTCGCGCTTAACGGGCGCATTTTCCTCGGTTGGTACACGGCGGAAGAAGGCGGCGAGGCCGTTACGGCCGATACGGTTGTGACGGGCGATGTGACCTACTACGCCCGCTGGGTCAGCCTTGGGGAGTTGAATTCGTTTACCGATGCAAACGGCATTGTCTGGAATCAGATATTGAATGGCGGGACGAAAGAGAAGCCTGTTTTGTACGCCCAAATAATAGGCGACGGGAAATATCCTGTTTCTGGCGGCAACATAATCGAAACTGGAGCCATAGACAAGTCGGTTGCTGGCGCTTTGACGATTCCGGCGAGCCTGGGAGGATGCCCCGTGCGATCTATAGGCCCGTGGGCGTTCGCATACTGCAGGTCTCTGACCGAAGTGACGATTCCCGATTCCGTCACGACTATCGAAGATTGCGCGTTTGCGTCTTGCAGCAAATTGGAGAAGGTGCATTTCGGAGCGAATGTCGCCACGATAGGTGGAGGCGCGTTCCTTTATTGCACGTCGCTCAGGATGCTTGCCTTGCCGGAAAGCGTTGCCGATCTCAAGGCAAGCGCTTTCGGCGGATGCGAGTCGCTTAGATATCTGCGGGCGGAGAGCAACTTCTCTTCCGGATGCCACATTGTGATGGGAGCTTGGATGGGAGGCATGATGTTCAATCTCGTCTCTGGAGGAATCGACATGGATCCGCTTTGGGATTGTACGGCGCTTTCGTGCATAGAGCTGGGGCCGAACGTCACTTCGGTCGGTCTTGACGGTTTTGGCAAGGGGCCGAACCTCCGCAACGTCATATGCCGCGGGATGCTGCCGGCGTTTTCAGGCGGAAATACCTCTTATGGCAGAACAACTTGCTACGTTCTTCGCGAGAACTATCCAGACGGACTTCCTGCCGAGACATGGGCGGGAATGGAATTGAAGTATCTGGATGGCGAGATTCCGTCGGAAACTGCTGCCACAGATTTTTATCTGGCGAATGTGGCCCTTGGCTCGTCCGCGCAGGGCGCAGAGGGGAAGACCGAATTCAAGGTCGGTGAGACAGTGTTGCTTTCTTATGCGATGTCTGAAAGATGGAGTATTGTCGATGCGTCTATGCAGGTGGTGAATCGAATTACGGTCAAGCGGATCTCCGACGGCAGCGTTGTCGGTTCAGACGATGATTTGATCGCGGAAACCAGCAGCGGCTCGACCGTTGAACGCACAGGAATCGCGTTCGACTGCCTTGCCGGGCTTTCTGCGGGCTCTTATGTCGCGCAGATCGACCTGAACACTGGCGATGCAGTGGCGGAAACGTGTTACGCGAACAACTCCACTTCAATTACGTTCACGGTGACGTCTGGGGGCGAATCGC
>JAFPNP010000007.1 GCA_017411125.1 Kiritimatiellia bacterium | reverse complement strand
CGCCGGAGTTCACGGATTGATGTTTGGCTATGGAAGTGGCGCTCATACACCTTGGGCTTTGTTGTGGGTTGCGCTGTCATACGTAGGTTATCTTGGGCTGTTTGTCGGTGCCGTTGTTTTCAGGCAACCCAAATTGCGCGCGGCATGCTTAGCAATTGAAGCGCTTCGCGCACTTGTCGCCACAAAGGGAATCGCCTACTGTATTTGACATGATGTTCCTATGTTTTAGAGACAATGGTCCCTATTCCCAAAACAAAATAGAGAATGTTCCGTTTGAAAGTCCACAGGAGAAAAACTCACCGCATCGGCGGGAAAGCGATATAATAATGAAGTTTTCAAAGGACAGATGAGATGCTTCAAACGGAACTTTGAGAAAATAGGGAGCGGCGGTCCCTATTTTTGCGGGTTCCGTTTGAGAGTCCCCACCTCCACCATGAAAGGTTTCAAATGGGGAAAGTCGGGGAGAACCCCATGAATCGTACAATCACTCCATGCAACTCTCTTTTAGTCAGACAAGAGACGCGCTTCAGCAAGGCGGTTTTCCCTCAATGTTTATGCGCTCACCAAAACCAATCGACATTGTCGTGAAGAAAAATCCGGAAGGAATTAGGGTACTTGTCCTCCGGCACGTAATCCGGGTACGTGATCCGAAACGTCCCGTCCGTGAGGTAGTCCAAGAAGCAATCTAAAAAACCTGCTCCCCTGCGTTGATCCACGCCCCATAACGAGTTCGCTGATGTACACCGATGCCTCACTTCCGTACACGACCGGTTCGTTGGCGGAGTTCACGATCAGTGATACCCGTCCCATCCATCGCATACGACTCGATCTTGATCTGCACATCGCGGTTCTTGACAAACACAAGCGTCGGGCACTCTCCCGCCACAATCTCGAAACAGATAGACATCCGGCTCCCGCGCCATGACGGACGTGTGCAAGAAGAAGACAGCAGCAATTGATAGCACAGTTCTTTTCATGGCTTTCCTTCATTATCTATAGTTGCCATGCCCAACGGAAAAGTCGAAAAACCGAATGCGGCCAAGCGATCAGTGCATGAAAACCGGCAACCGAGCTCCGACATAATAAAAGCGATAAAAGTGCAATTTTCGCATTGTACCTGCGTCGAACAGCTCTGAATAAATTTATACTGCCATTTTCCTACCATTTCCTAATCAAACTATTCTACTAAAAAACATGGCGAATGGTGATTCTAATCGGGAGGATTTTACTGGAAAAATACCTTTTTAACGTCAAAAAACAATATTTGTGCCTACAGGAAACCGGAATCTGGTATAATATTCACGTGAAAGACCTCCGAAAATGACCACGAACGAAAACCAAATAATCTTCTATCAGCCGAATAGTGTCATGCAGATAGATGTTCACTTTGACGATGAACCCGTTGGGTTGCTTCAGCCACAGATAGCTGAATTGTTTTCTTGTTCCCTCGAAAACATTGGTGCTGAAACTAATCCAGAGCGCAAAGCGAAAGAAATCGGCAAGAAGTGTTTCGGTTTCACCAAGATGGATGCGAGAGAAATCGAACACATCAAGAAATCGGCATTTGGAGCAAGCGCGCGGAGGGGGTGGGATCACAGATGAAGGACTATAGCGCGGCATTTGCCCGACTGAAAAAGTCGGAATTCCGGAGTCAGTTCCATTTGTCGAAGGTGGACCGAAAGTACATTGCCGAAAAGGGAATGGCTAAAATTCGAAGCCATTGCGCGGACTTCATCCAAACTCGCCTCGCCCCGGAGAATCCTCCGAACGACGGTAAACAAACGCCAATGCGCGGGCATCCCGTGTTCAAGGCGCAACACGCCTGCGCGTGTTGTTGCCGCAGTTGCCTCGCAAAGTGGTGGAAGGTGCCGCGCGGGGTCGAGATTTCCAACGAGCGGCAACGTGGTATTGTCGATTTCCTTATGGCGTGGATCGAACTGGAAATGAAAAGGTAAAACGAGAGTTTAAATGCCAATACAATGCTGCGGCACGTCAGTTTCCACGGCTTCGGACAAAATCGGCAAAAGTCGCCAATGGAACAATGATATTGAATGCGCAAATCATGGCTTATTGCTGTGGTCAAAGTTAATGCGGATATTGACGGCAATGGTCAGATGCGATATAATTACTTTCATGTCTGAAGACACCAAAGAAGAACCCGTAACTAAAAAGGCCGGGAAGCGGCGCGCAATCCCGAAAGGCGCCGCCGCGCCAGGTTCGCGCAGCAGCTGGTTGATTCTCGCCATCGTTGCAATGTCGTTCATTGCAATGCGCATGATGAACCCCACCAGAACCCCTTACGCAGAACTCTCGCAGACGGAGTTCAGGGAATGCGTCGAGGCGGGCGACGTGGTGCGCGCGGAGCGCGTGCGCAGCCTCGAGAGCGGAAGCACGTTCATCGTCGGCGAGCTGAAAGGACCGTCTGGCAACACCGTGAAGTTCCGCGTCAACCTCGTACCGGGCGAGAACGAGAAACTGACGGAATTCCTCATTGCGCACGGCGTAAAGTGTCCCGTGCGCGAAGAGGAGCCACTCATCGGCCCGTTTCTGCAGCAGATAATCGTGTTCGGCGTATTCGCGGCGCTGCTCTGGATATTCGTGTACCGCAAGATGATGGGTGGCGGCGGCGGACCGTTCTCGTTCGGAAAGTCCAAGGCGCGGCTGATGGACGGCAACAAGAAAAACCGCGTCACGTTCGCGGACGTCGCGGGCGTAGATGAAGCGAAAGAAGACGTCGCGGAGATCGTGGAGTTCCTCAAGGAGCCGAAAAAGTTCACAAAACTAGGTGCGCGCATACCGCGCGGCATACTTCTAGTCGGGCCGCCCGGCACGGGCAAGACGCTCCTCGCCAAAGCCATAGCCGGCGAGGCCGGAGTGCCCTTCTACTCTATAAGCGGCAGCGACTTCGAGGAAATGTTCGTCGGCGTGGGCGCGAGCCGCGTGCGCGACCTCTTCGAACAAGGCAAGAAGTCCGCCCCGTGCATCATATTCATCGACGAAATCGACTCCGTCGGGCAGAAGCGCAACGCAGGCGGCATGATGGCGCAGCGCGTGGCCGACCAGACGCTGAACGCAATGCTCGTCGAAATGGACGGTTTCGGCACGAACGACGGCGTGATCGTCATCGCCGCCACCAACCGCCCGGACATCCTCGACCCCGCCCTTCTCCGCCCCGGCCGTTTCGACAGGCAGGTGAACGTAGACCTGCCCACGCTCAAAGGCCGCGAAGCGATTCTCAAGATACATGCCGCAAAGGTGAAACTCGCTCCCGACGCCGACCTCGCGCGCCTCGCGCGCGGCACCGGCGGACACTCCGGCGCAGACCTCGCCAACATCATAAACGAGGCCGCGCTGCTCGCGGCGCGCAAAGGGCTGGACGCGATTCCGCACTCCGTGCTGGAAGAGGCTCGCGACAAGGTGTTCTGGGGCAGCGAGAGGAAGTCCGCCGGATACACGCGCAGGGAGTACGAAACCACGGCATGGCACGAGGCCGGGCACGCCCTTCTGCAGCTGCTCCTGCCGAACGCGGATCCGCTGCACAAGGTGAGCATCATACCGCGCGGACGCGCCCTCGGCGTGACGATGAGCCTGCCGGACCGCGACGTGCTCAACCGCACGCGCTCCTACTTCATCGACGAACTGACGGTTCTGCCGGGCGGACGCATCGCGGAGTCGATGCACACCGGCGAGCTTTCGACCGGCGCCGCGTCCGACATTGCCATGGCAACGGACACCGCCCGCGCCATGGTGTGCCGCTACGGAATGTCGGACGCGTTCGGCTTCCAGACCTTCGTCGAACCGAACGCATTCGCCGTGGCGGAAGCGCCTCCCGCGTTCTCGCAGCGGACGGCGGAGGCGATCGACGCGGAAGTGAAGCGTCTCGTGGACGAAGGATACGCCCGTGCAAAAAAAATGCTCGAGGAAAACCGCGACAAGCTCGAACTGCTCGCGACGACGCTGCTCGAACAGGAGACAATGGACGGCCGCGACGTCGCCAAACTGCTCGGCATACCGCCGCGGGAAGATGGAAAGGACGGAGACGGGAAGGACGCGAAACATGATCTGGACGTGCCGCCAGCACAAAATTGACATATCGTCCACGCGCGTCATGGGCATCGTGAACGTCACGCCGGACTCTTTCTCGGACGGAGGCCTCTACATGCGCCCCGGCGATGCCGTGGCGCACGCCCGTGCGCTCGTGAAAGACGGCGCGGACGTGATCGACGTGGGCGCGGAATCAACGCGCCCCGGAAGCCGTCCCGTCACGGCGGCGGCGGAATGGGCGCGGCTCGCACCCGTCATGCGGCTGCTCGCAAGAGAACTGCCGGACGTTCCCGTCTCGGTGGACACGTACCACGCAGAGACGGCCCGCCGCGCCCTCGACGCGGGCGCCGCCGCCATCAACTGCGTGCGCCAGCCGGACGAAACGATGTGGGCTCTGGTGCGTGAAAGCGGATGCGGATTCGTCGTCCCTGCGGACAGCTACCGCGCCGTGGGCGACCAGGTGCTGCAAGACCCGATGGTCGGATTCGGAACGACCCGCGAGGAAGACGTGGCGATTCTCGGCTCGATACGGCATCTGGCGGCGAAGGCGCCGGTGCTTGTGGGCGCGTCGCGCAAGCGCGTGATAGGTGTGCTGACCGGGGAGGAGAACCCGGCGAAACGATTGGGCGGAAGCGTGGGCGCGGCGGTGTGGTGCGCAATGTGCGGCGCAAGTGTCGTGAGAGTACATGACGTAAAAGAGACGAAGCAGGCGCTAGCCGTGGCGATGGCGCTCGCCAATGCGGAAGGAGGTGCGGGATGGACTGGGCAGGCATAGCGGAAGCCATTCCGGACGTCATACAGATATTCATACTGTATCTCGTCATATACGCGATACTCAAGGGCGCGCGCGGATCGCGCTTCGGACAGGTGCTCATGGGCACGGGCATCCTCTTCGCCCTTCTCATCGCCTTCACGCTGGTGTTCCATTTCGACGTGCTGTCGGTGATCGTGCGCTGGCTGCTGCTCTACCTGGCGCTGTCGTCCGTCGTGATATTCCAGGACGAGATACGGCGCATGCTCGCGACGATGGGTTCGCTGCTGTTCCAGGACCGCACGCGCGAACACGCCGTAATGCACGGGCGCATAACTCCGGAAGACATCACGGCAATCGTGTTCAAGCTGGCAAGGCGCCGCACCGGCGCGCTAATCGCGTTCGAGCGGGGCATCTCCCTGCGCGGTTTCGAGACGACGGGCGTCGCGCTGGACGCCATCATCTCGTCGGAACTGTTCTTCTCGATATTCACCGAGCCGATGCCGCTGCACGACGGAGGCGTCGTGATACGCTACGGCCGAGTGGCCGCCGCGCACTGCCTATTTCCGGTGTCGAGCCAGAGCGACCTGTCCGCGTCCGGCATGCGCCATCGCGCCGCCGTGGGGCTGAGCGAACAGACGGACGCTCTGGTCGTAGTGGTGTCGGAAGAGACGGGGCGCGTCTCCGTGGCGCACAACGGGCGACTCATACGCTACCCGGACGCGGAGGAGAACTCCCGCATAGCGGTGCTGCGCTGGATCCGCAAAGCGATGCCGCAGCAAAAAACGACTTCGGAAGCGTTCGCGGACTGGCTGAAACGCCGCCGGGAGAAAGCGGCGAAGCTGTTCCGCCGCAGAAAGGAGAACGCATGAACCGCATACTGTCATTCTTCACAAGCAACCTCGGACTGAAGCTTCTGGCGCTCGTGCTCGCGATAATCGTGTTCTACGCCGTGCGCGATTCCATGTCCACCACGCGCCTGTACACCGAGCAGCCGCTCTTCGGCGCACCTGCAATCACGGAGGGCGCCGACTGATGCAGCAACGCCCCACCGACCAGTCGGAAAACGAATCCCGCATGCGGCGCAGGGTCGTCGGGTTCTTCATGTTCCCGGTCGCGCTCTTCCCGTTCCTCGCGTTGTGCACCTACGACTGGCACAGCATATCCGACCTCTGCATACCGCCCGCGCCGACATCGAACCTCATCGGCGTCGCCGGGGACTGGTTCGCGTACATCGGTTACCAGTTCTTCGGTCTCGGAGTCTGGTTCGCGCCCGTCATATGCGTCTACGCCGGACTGCGCCTCGTCCTGGGGAACACTTGCCATCCCGGACGCCGGACACTGGGCGTGTCGCTGTTCGTATTCGCTGCCACGTGCCTGCTGCAGGTCGCGGGCGCGTCGACGCAGTTCGCGCCATTGCTGCGCGAACTCAACATCGCGCCGAACGCGGGAGGTGCGATAGGATATCTCGTAATGACGCGCGGGCTCGTGCGCCACCTCGCGCCCTTCGGCGCCTGCGTACTTATGGCTAGTCTCGCGGCGTTCTCGCTGCTCGTCACAATCGGCCCGCACAACGTCATATCGGCTTTTGCCAAACTGACGGACTGGGCTGCGGACAGGCACACGGAAGACGGCGACGCCAACGAGGCGGGCGCCGTGGACGCGGCGCGCGCGGCCCGCGACGCCGCGAAGGCGGAACGGATCGCGGAAAAGGAGCGCATCGCCGCCGAAAAAGCCGCCGCCAAAGCCGCCGCGCGCGCCGCGCGCGAGGAGCGAAAGGCCGCGTTGATAGCAGAACGCGAAGCCGCACGCAAGGAGAAAGAAGAACAACGGCGAAAGGAAGAGGAGGAAATCGCCGCCGTGCGCGAGCGCCTCAGGGCGGAGCAAGCGCCTATCAAGCCGGCGCAGGAAGAACCCGCGCCCAAACCGCAGCCAAAACCTGCTCCGGTTCCGACACCGGCGACGCCCGTATCCGCAGAGCAGCCCAAGAGCGAAATGGAAGACAAAGGGCCGTACATCCTTCCGCCGGTCGAACTGCTCAACCCTGTTCCACAAAAGGACGGCGGACCGGGAGAAAACGTGTCCGCCATGGCGCAGCGGCTGATAGACACGCTCAAGGTGTTCGACGTGAACGCCGAACTGGCGTACTACGTCGCCGGACCTGTCGTCACGCAGTACGCGCTCACGCTCGATCTCGGCACCCGCGTCGAGAAAGTGGCCGGCTTGGCGCGCAACCTGCAGATGGCGCTCCAGGCCACCTCGCTGCGCATCGAAGCGCCGATTCCCGGAAAGAACGCCGTCGGCATCGAGGTTCCCAACCTGAAGCCGGCGTCCGTGCATTTCCGCGAGATAATCGACGGCGATCTCTGGCGGAAGAACAGCCCCGGCAAGTTCCAGCTGCCGCTGCTCTTGGGCAAAGACGCCGCCGGGAACGACCTCGTAGTGGACCTCGCCAAGCTTCCGCACATGCTCGTGGCCGGCGCGACGGGACAGGGCAAGTCCGTGTGCCTCAACTCCATAATCAACGGGCTTCTCATGTGCCGCACTCCGGAGCAGCTGCGCTTCATCATGGTAGACCCCAAGCGGGTGGAGTTCGTTTCGTACAACCAGCTCCCGCATCTGCTCGTGCCGATCATCAACGACACGAAGAAAGTAGTGTTCGCCCTCCGCGCCGCGCTCGTGGAAATGGAGAAGCGGCTCAGGATGTTCTCGCGGGCGGGATGCCGCAACATCGTGGACTTCAACACGCGCACGACGGTGTCGCAACCGGACATGTTCGGCGGAGAAGAAGCAGTCGGCGACAAGGACATCCCGCGCACAATCCCCTACATCGTCATCATCATCGACGAGGTCGCAGACGTGATGCAGGCGGCTGGCAAAGAGGTCGAACCCGTCATCGCGCGACTCACCGCTCTTGCCCGCGCTACGGGAATCCACCTCATTCTCGCCACGCAGCGCCCCGACACGAAAGTCATCACCGGCACGATCAAGTCGAACATCCCTGGACGCATCGCTTTCAAGACATCGTCCTCCATCGACTCGCGCACGATCCTCGACGCGCAGGGATCCGAGCAGCTCATCGGCAAGGGCGACATGCTCTTCAAGATGGCTGACGGACGCCTTCTCCGCGCCCAAGGCTCCTACATCGCGGACGAAGAAATCAACCGTATCATAGAATTCATAGGCGAGCATTCCAATCCCAACTTCGACGAAGCCCTCACCAAGCGCATGGAGAAAATCAAGGAGGCCGATCCGTCCGAGGCGTTGGACGAAGAGATGGACGACGAAACGCCGCCGCCCAATCCCGCCCCGGAGCCGATGGCCACGGAAGTGGTCGGAGGCGTGCCGCCGCCGGCCGGCATGACGGCATCGAAGGAAGAAGGTCTTTTCCGCCGCGCGCTTGAAGTACTGCGCGACACGAAACGCGCCTCCATATCCCATCTGCAGCGCCGCATGGGCATCGGCTACAACCATGCCGCGAGAATCATGGACTTGCTGGAGGAGCGCGGCATCATCGGCCCGACACGCGGCGCGGGGCCGCGCGAAATCCTAATCGATCCGGAAACGCTGCTCAACGGCGGTGTGGAGGCATCCGACGCCCCCGCAGACGGATCGCAGGAAGAAGACGGCACGGCATTCGCCCTTCCTCCCGACCCGTCCGAAGGGTGACGCTACGTCCTGGAAGACGCCGACTACTGGATTGCAGAAAGGGAAAGAAAGGAAGTGGAGACATGGACGAAGCCGTGAAAAACGCGAAAGCCATTTCCGCCGACGAGTTCCAGGCGGCCGTTGCGGCGTGCCGCAAGGATCGCGAGCTGGCAGACATGTACGACAACGCCCCGCAAGGAGCGAAAATGTTTCTCGGACTGCTTTTCTACCAAATGCACTTTGGCGATAAAGCGGACAACGGGCAGGTCAACGGCATATTCTCCGAAATCCAGCATGAGCTGACATTTCGCGATGTAGACTACCTGCTGGACTGCCCGGTTATAGACGACGACGAAAGACGGCATTTGAACGACATCCGCGTTCTCCTCGCCAAACGGCGGCAAACAGGCGAAAACTCCCGCGACCAGAACGCGGCGGAGAAACGCCGTCGCGCCGAACAAAAGGCGAAGGAAGAATTTGCCGCAGTCAGAAGGCAAGTCCTTGCCGGCATCGCTCGCAGGCGCACGAGGATTGCGATTTTCGCGGCCATCGTTGCGACGGCGGTTCTCGTCGCAGCCGCGATTTTCAGGCTGGCGAGATAGCTAGCGTCCGAAAAGCCACATGGCGAAGCCAACTATCGGCGGCATCGTCGCTATCGAAAGCAGCGTGGTGCCGGCCACGAGCCCCGTGGCCGTCGAAACGTCCCTGTCGTACCGCGCCGCAATCACCGTCGTAAGCGCCGCGACAGGCGCCGCCGCCGCAATCGTCACCGCCTCGCACATCGTCGGATTGAGAGCGGGTACGAGCGTCCGCAGCCCGGCAAGCGCGCCGACGACCGCAATCGGAGCCGCCACGAGCCTGAGAACGGCCACGCCGTAGGCAGCCCTGCGGCGCAGCACCGCGCGGAGGTCCGTCTTCGCAAGGTACCACCCAGCCATGATCATGGCCAGTGGCGTGTTGAGATCGGCAAGCATCTCCACCGGACGAGCCGCCACTTCGGGAAGTTCGACCGAAAAAAGGAACAACGGAAAGCCGATCGACACGCCGACCGTTCCGGGATTCACCAGCAGCGAACGCCACCCCGCGCCCCCGGCGCCGCGGCACATCATCGCCACTCCAAGACTCCAGCACGTAAGGTTGAACACGACGACGTACATCGCCCCGAAGAACACGCCGTCCGCGCCGAGAAGAGCGTTCTCGAGCGGGATTCCCATGAACCCCGCGTTCGAGAAAACGACTGCGAAACGCATCACGCCCTCGCGGCGCGGATCGCCGCCGCGAAGGAAAATGACGGCAAGAACCGTTCCGGCCACCTGCGCGAACGCGGATGCGGCAAGCGCCCATCCAAGATCGCCGAGAAGAGACGGCGCAAACGTCTGCTGCAGAAAGGAATGCACGATTATGCACGGCGTCACTACGAGGACGAGAAGTTCAGTCATCCCCTTGACTGCGGTTTCGTCGAGCAGCCTCCGCTTGTTGCAGAGGAACCCGACGGCCATAAGGGCGAACAAGACGCCCACTTGTCTGGACACCAAAAGAATGCTGTCAATCATGGCCGAAGAAGTCGTGGAAGTGATGCCATTGGTCGGGACGAGCGCGCGCCTCCCGTTCAAGGAAGCAGACGTAGGCATCGAACGCGTCCTCTCCCTCCGCCTGTTCGAAATGCGCCTCGAACGCATTCCACCCCGTGCGGACGCACGTGACGAAAAACACCGGGCACTCCATCAGCCGGGCGAAAACGAAAACGCCCTTCGGCCATTCGCACGTCCGTCCGAGGAACTCGTGCCGCAGCACGGCGCGCGATCCGGCGGACACGCGGTCGCCCGCCATCAAGACAAGATCGCCGCGACCGATCGCCGCCTGCATTTCGGCGGCGGTCTCCACGCCTATTTCCTCCACTGCGTGAAGAGTGAGCGCAGATGCATCGACATGCGCCGCGAACTGCCGCGTGAACGCGGCGTCGTGCCCCATCTGCTGGAAGGCGTGTACGTGCGGGACGCGCCCGCCGCCCTGCGCCAGCGCAGGCAGCACCTCCACTGTGCCGACGTGCGTTGACACCAGAAACGCCCCCTTCCCGGAAGCAACCAGTTTGCGGAAAGCGCGTCCGCCGGCGTCGTCGCGGACGGCAAGGCGCGGCAGGTTTTTCTTGAGAGTGCAGGCGTCAACCTTGTCCGCAAGCGACCACGCGAAGTCGAGAACGTGACGGAAGATCCGCCCCTTTCGTCCCGCTGCGGCGTAGAAAGCGCGCAGGTTGCGGCGGACGGGCGCGGCGAATGCGTAGATGCACGCCGCGACCGGCACGACGGCGACCTTGAGCGCGTTCTTGCCGAGAAAACGGTAGACGCCCCACAGGAACGCCATGCGCAACCGCCCCGCGCCCCTCTCAGGCTGATCGTACCAAGCCCCTGAGGCGGCGTTCCCGGCGCTGGGCGGTATCGTGGCGAGCGAAAAAAGATACGAGAAAAACAATCCCAGCGCAAGCGTGCCGCCCATCGCCCGCGTCACGGCGAACGACGTAAACGCCAGCAGTCCGAACGCCGCGCAGCTTGTGAGGAACGATACAAACACGACCCTGCGCGTGCGCGGCGACGGATTGCCGCCGTGGAATATCGCATAATCGATCCCCATCCCCGTGAAAAGGAAGAAGCACAAAGCATGGAAGAACGTAAGCGGCACTCCGCACCATCCGAGAACGCCGAGCGTCGAAAGCGCAGCGGCAACCGGCACGATCGCTACGGAACGCATCTTCCTTGTTGCCACAAAGAAAGCTGCAAGCACGACGAAGGAGATTCCAAGCAACTTGTACGCCTCCCTCGCATATGAATCGAACATCCCGGAAACTTCGCGCGCCGGTTCCATCACGCGCACGCCCGGAGGCGGATCGCCCCTGTCCGCAGCAAACGGCGAAAGCAGCATCACGCGGCCATTGGCCTTCACGCAGGCCGAACGCACCATGCGCCGCAGAAGCGGATCGGAGACCTTTTCCGGATCCAGCAGTTCCTGTTTGCCGGGATCCGCGACAGGCACTCCGGTAAGCGCGGTGTAAGACTTTCCAGTCTTTTCCCGAAGCGTTGCGACGAGCGCGGCGTTTTCGCGCTGCCGCCGCAGAGACGGCACGATCGAGGAAAGCCCTTTCAACCCGGCATCCTCCTCGCGTTCCAACGCCTCCTGAAGCGTTCGTCCCTCTGCCACGGCGATGCGGGATGTCGCCTTGGAGTTCAATTCAAGAAGTTTTGCCTCTCCCTCGGCAAGGAACGGATCTGGCCTGTAGAAATTCGCAGGGCTGGAACTGAAATGGATTCGAAACACGCCAGCGCCGAAGACAAGCGCAATGAGCGACAGCAAAAGAAGCGGCGAGCGGCGCGTGAGGACACGCGCCCTCCCGGGAGGGCGGGCGTCCTCGCCCGCCGGAAATCCCGCTTTCCACGGCCACGCCATCACGCACGTCCACGCGGCGAAGAGGCCGGCGTCTGTGAACAGCGCCATCTGACGCAGCACCGAAACGGACGACAACGCCAACGGGGCGAAACAGGCAAGCGTGGTCGCAAGTGCATATGCGAGCGGACGCCGTATCGTCCGGACGCTCCCCGCCGTCTGTGCGTGATAGACGTAATCCACCCCAAGCCCGATAAGCGAAGTTCCGAAAACGAACGTCAACACGTGCGGTTTGCCGAATGCGGCGAATACCGCGGCCGTCGCCGCAAGAAACGCACAGGCGAGCGTAGCCGCCAGCGGAGCGACGAATCGCATCGAACGAAACAGCCACAAGCCCAAAGCGAACACCGCGACGAGCGACAGCGCGGAAAGAACGTTGATCTCGCGTTTCGACTTTTCCATCGCAATGGCGGCGTGGAAAGGAGCGCCGCACGGATGTGCGTGAACCTTGCGGGCACGGTCGGCGAGTTCGCAGACGAAAGCACTGTCGAAGGGATCCAGTCCGTTGAAGGAAAGAAGACGATAGCAGCGTCCGCCCTTCTCGCGCACCAGATCGCCGTCGCGGAAAGTCCAGCCGTCTCCGTTCAACGTTTTGATATGCGTGAAGTAGTCCGTGGCAAGAAGATACGGATCTTGTTTTACGGAAACGATTGGAGCGAGAATCCCTGAAACGAGCGCTGCGGCCGAAGAGCGGGCGACTTCGTCGAACTTCCCGGCCAGAAGCCTTGCGCGCGTCTCTTCGGAGAGAAGGCCGCCGCTGCGGGGAGCTATTGCGGCGACGGTTTCGCGGATGGAGCCGGCCTCCGTTTTCATGCGGCTTGCCGCGAACGCCCTCAACTCTGCGGCCGGCTCGTCAAGCGAAGCGTAATCCGCACCTTCCATGAGAATGCACGCATTGTCCGCGAACGACCGCAGCACGTCGCTCCGGCCGGGACCGAGCAATGCGTAGAGATCGGTCTCGACGCCGTTGCGGCACGTGAACGCGAGCGCGGCCAGCGCGGCGGCGATCATCGCCGCGAGGACGCATCTAGCGGTCTTTTGCCAATTCGATTTCAAGCCTGTCCCCGTTTGCGTAGTCAAGCGTGAAGCGCGTAGGGAAGTCCCCGCCGGCAAGGGTGAAGCGCTTGACGAAGTCGCGAAGTTCGCGCGTCTTCGGGACAAACACCGCAAAGCCGCCAGTCTCCTTCTTGACGTCGAACACGTCGGCCAATCCGGAAAAATCGCCCTTCACCAGCGAACGCATTCCTTCCGGCATCTTGAGTTCGGAAAGCTTCCTCGTCGTGCTCTTGCCGTCTGCGGTGAACGTATACGAGTCAGGCGTGGCGGAGAACGTGGACGGCAGAGGCTTGAGCGTGTTCCACACGAACGACCTTCCCTTCACGAAGCGAAACGTGCCGGAAGATGTTATCGTCACCTCGACGTCCGCCAGCGTCTTTCGCTGGACGAAAGTGCCGGACGCCGAATCCGGAAGCTCAAAAGGCGCTGCGGAATCCGCATTCACTTGCGCCGCCGCAACCGCGAGCGCGGCTAGAAACACAAAACGCCACTTGCGCATGGCACGTCCCCTTTCCTGTATTCATATTGGAATTCATCGTCCCCCGTT